>JALZDU010000514.1 GCA_030862405.1 Actinomycetota bacterium
GGAAGACGAAGAGGCAGTGATCCTGTCCCTTGGTAACCATCAACCCCCCTGCGAGCGCGTCGCGGAACTTCGCCGGCAGCGTCAACCGGCCCTTGTCGTCGAGCCGGGGGGTGTGCGTACCCAGGAACACGGGTCACCCACCTCCCCCAGCAGCCGGTGGCTGGCCATGGAGTGCCCTTGTACTCCACTGTCCGCCACAGTACCCCACTTTCCGCCACTGTCAACGCCCAACTACGTTGCGCTGTTGCCGCAGAACGCGATCAGCGCACCTCAACTGCGTGCAACAAGGTGGGGGACTACCAATAGTCAGGATCGAATCTCAGGTCTCCAGTCCCGCACCTCCGCCCATACACCCACCTCGCCCCCTACGGCGCCCCTCCGTGGGGGAAAGTGGTGGACTTTTCGTCACGTGGATGCCTGTCGCGGCCGAAGCACATTCGGGTCGCCCACATGGATGCTTGTCGCTGCCCGGGCGGTTAAAGTCGGCAAATGATCAGGAGGTCGCCGTGAGCGCGCCGCCCACCGGGATGCAGCCGCCGCAGTTCGTGGACGTGCACGCTGTAGCGCAGCGCATCGCGGTCAACGTCGAGCGGGTGCTGGTCGGTAAGCCCGACGCGGTCCGGACCGCGTTGGTCACGCTTCTCGCCGAGGGGCACCTGCTGATCGAAGACGTGCCGGGAGTGGGCAAGACGTCATTGGCGAAGGCGCTGGCCCGGTCCATCGACTGCACGGTCAACCGGATCCAGTTCACCCCGGACCTTTTGCCCAGCGACATCACCGGGGTGTCGGTTTTTGATCGCAGCACTGGAGGTTTCGACTTCCGGCCAGGTCCGATCTTCGCCAACGTGGTGGTGGGCGACGAGATCAATCGGGCTTCGCCCAAGACCCAGTCCGCGCTGCTGGAGTGCATGGAGGAGCACCAGGTCACCGTCGATGGGCGCAGCTACCCATTGAGCGGCCCTTTCATGGTGATCGCGACGCAGAACCCGGTCGAGATGGAGGGCACCTACGCGTTGCCAGAAGCCCAACGCGACCGGTTCACCGCCCGCGTCTCGCTGGGCTACCCGGATGTCGCCGCGGAGCTTGCGATGGTGGACGAGCACGCGGCTGATGACCCATTGGCCACGTTGGCGCCGGTGTCCACCGCAGCCGAGGTGACAACCCTGTGCCAGGCGGTGCGCCTGATTCACGTGGCCGCCGAGGTGCGCCGCTACGTCGTGGACGTGGTCGGCGCCACTCGGCGGCTACCCGAGCTTCGGCTGGGTGCCTCGCCACGGGCCACGCTGCAGCTGATTCGCACCAGCCGGGCAGCAGCTGCACTCGGCGGCCGTGACTTCGTGGTGCCCGACGATGTGCAGGCTGTTGCCCCGCAGGTGTTGTCGCACCGGCTGGTCCTGACCGCCGAGGCGCAAGCCGACCGGATCTCGCCGGAGGAGCTGGTACGGGGGCTGCTGGCACGAGTACCGGTACCCCAAGCGCCGGCCGGGCCGGCGCCGGTCAGTGTCGACGGCCGTCACGACCGCAATGGTGTCGTGAACTGGCACCGCCCGCCACGGGTGCCTTAGGTGCCAGGGCTGCGCGGCGACCTGACCATCCGCGGCTGGTGCCTGCTGACCGCCGGTCTTGTCGCCGCGGTGTGCGCGGTGCTGCTTGATGAGCGGGACTTACTGCGGGTCGCAGCCTTCGCCGTGGCGCTTCCCCTGCTGGCGATACTGGTCGTTGGGCTCACCCAGGTCAGGCTGGTGGCCACCAGGGACAGCGGGCCACGCCGGACACCAGCCGGCAGCGATCGCGAAGTGCAGCTGGCGGTGAGTTCCACCGGGCTGCTGGACGGACGGCTGCTGAGTAGACGGCTGCTGTGCGGCAGGCTGCTCCTCGAGGATGCGGTGCCCGCGGTGTTGGCCGACTCGGTACCGGACAACTGTGCTCGGTTTGTGGTGTCGCGCCTGCCGGGGTCCGGCACGGTACGGCTGAGCTACTCACTACACCTGGTGGAACGCGGGATACACACCCTCGGGCCACTGGTGGCACGGATCGCCGACCCGTTGGGGTTGGCCGAGTACCGCTGCACGCTCGCTGGAAGCGACCGGCTGGTCGTGACGCCCGTCGTGACGACGCTGACCGGGATGCCCGCTGGGGGTGAGCTGGGCACCGGCGCAGCGGGCGCCGGGCG
>JALZDU010000287.1 GCA_030862405.1 Actinomycetota bacterium
TCGTGTTCGTCACCGCCCCCCTGCTCGCCGATCCGTGGCGAATGGTCCGCACCGTTCGCGCCGCGCTCGCCCGCCGCTGACCTGAGAGCGTTCTGGGGATAAACTGCAGCAAACCGTGTCTCAAGACTGCCGTTCGTCCCCAGAACGCGGGAAAGTCAGGCGAGGGCGGCGCGCCAGGCGGTGTGCAGGTTGGCGAATGGGCCAGTGCCGGTAATCAGCTGCGGTGGCGGGCCGTCCTCGATCACCTCGCCATCGGTGAGCACCAGCACCCGGTCGGCGACCAGCACGGTGGACAGCCGGTGCGCGATGATCAGTGCGGTGCGGCCGGCGAGCACGGTGGCCAGCGCGGCCTGCACGGCGCGCTCGGACGGGATGTCCAGCGAGGAGGTGGCCTCATCAAGCACCAGTACCGCGGGATCGGCAAGCAGTGCTCGGGCAAAGGACACCAGTTGCCGCTGGCCGGCGGACAGCCGCCCGCCGCGTTTGCGCACGTCGGTGTCATAGCCGTCGGGTAGTGCGGTGATGAACTCGTCGACGCCAACCGCTCGAGCCGCCGCCACCACGTCAGATCGGGACGCCGACGGCGACCCCAGAGCGATGTTGTCGGCCACCGACCCGGAGAACAGGAACGATTCCTGGGTCACCATCACCACGGCACGGCGCAGATCGGCATCGGCCACCGAACGCAGGTCGACGCCATCGAGTCGCACGGTGCCCGCTACCGGGTCGTAGAACCGTGCCAGCAGCTTGGCCACTGTTGACTTGCCCGCCCCTGTCGGCCCCACCAGGGCGACGGTTTGGCCGGCGGGCACCACCAGATCCAGCCGCGGCAGTACTGATTCTGGGCCGCCATAGGAGAAGCGCACCCCGTCGAAGACCACCTCCCCGCGCACCGGGACGGGTAGCGCCACCGGCTGGACAGGATGGCCAACGGCCGGGCGCTCGTCGAGCACCCCGGAAATCTTCTCCAGGGCCGCGGCCGCTGAGGAATAGGAGTTGGCGAACATGGCCAGCTCGTCGAGCGGGTCATAGAACCGGCGCAGGTAGAGCACGAACGCCGTGAGCACGCCCAACGCCAGGGTGCCGTCGAGCACGCGGAGGCCGCCGAGCAGCAGGACCGCCGCCACGGACACATTGCCGACCAGCCGTACGGTCGAGATGAACCGGGCGATCAGCGCGAATGCCTCGGTGTCTGCGTCGGCAAACCTGCTGTTGAGCCCGTCCATGATCGAGGAGTTGCGCGATTCGCGACGAAACGCCTGTACCGCGCGAATCCCGTTCATGGTCTCGACGAACTGCACGATCACCCGGGCCACCCAGGTTCGGGTGCTGCGGTAGGCGTCCTGCGATCGCCGCCGGTACCAGCGAGTAAGCAGACCAAGCGGAATGAAGCCCGCGATCGCCACCAGCCCGAGTGGGGCATCCAGCACCAGCAGTACCGCACCGATACCGACGATCGACAGCAGCGAGATGAACAACCCCTCCAGCCCGTGGTCCAACAGGTTTTGCAGGGAGTCCAGGTCGCTGGTCAGCCGGGAGATCACCCGGCCAGACGTGTAGCGCTCGTGAAACGACAACGACAGCCGTTGGGTCTGCGCGAACACTCGCTGCCGCAGGTCGACCAGCACGTCTTGCCCGATCCGGCCGGACAGCCTCAGGAAGGCTCCGACGATCAACGCATCGCCTGCCCCGGCCAGCGCGTAGCCGGCGACGCACCACGCCAGCGGACCTGGCCGACCATCCAGCGCTGCTGGAATTCCCCGGTCGATCGCCGCGGCGATGAGCAGCGGGCCGGCCAGCAGCGCGATCTGGTCGATCACCAGTAGGCCGAGCGCGGCGCTCGCTGAGCGCAGGTGCGGGCGCAGCAGGGAGCCGAGCAACCGGCGGGATCGAGCGGCCAGCCGCACACCGGTGACGGTGTCAATCTCGTCGACGTCCTCAGCTGCGACGCCGCGCCAGGATTCGGTCATCGTGCTGCCACCGCATCGTCGAGCGTGGACAGCAACCGGCGGTACTCGGGTACTTCGGCCAGCAGCTCGGAATGGGTGCCCACCGCGGTGATTCGGCCGCCGGCCAGCAGCGCCACCCGGTCGGCCAACTGCACCGTGGATGGCCGGTGGGCCACGACCAGCGCCGTCACCGAGCGCAGCACCCGGCGAAGTGCCGCCTCGACCTCGGCCTCGGTGTGCACGTCCAGCGCAGACAGCGGGTCATCGAGCACCAGCACCGTGGGATGCCCGAGCACTGCACGGGCCAGCGCCAGCCGCTGCCGCTGCCCCCCGGACAGGGTCAGTCCCTGTTCTCCGATCCGGGTGTCCAGCCCCCAGGGCAGTGCATCGACGAACTCCTCGGCATGCGCTATCCGCAGCGCCTGGCGCACATCGTCGTCGGTGGCCTCAAGTGCTGCCAGCGCCACGTTCTCCCGTACCGACGCCGAGAACAACACCGGCTCCTCGAAGGCTGTCGCCACGATCGTGCGCAGGTCGCCTAGCGCAAGGTCCCGCACGTCGACCCCGTCGATCAGGATCCGGCCGGCGGTGACGTCGGCCAGCCGCGGCACCAAAGCGGTCAGGGTGGTCTTGCCGCTGCCGGTGGCGCCCACCAGCGCAACCGTCTCGCCCGGGCGAACCTCGAGGTCGATACCGCGAAGCACCTCGGTGCCGGCGTCCGGATAGCGGTAGTGCACCCCTTCCAACCGGAGCGCACCGCGCACTGGACGAGCGGGGGAGCGGGGTTGCGGCGGATCGGTCACCACCGCAGCGACGTCACGTACCTCCCAGTACCGAGTGGTCGCTGCGGTGGCGTTGCCGGTCTCGGCCAGCAGCCAGCCCAGCGAGTCCAGCGGCCAGCGTAGATAGCTGAGGATGGTGATGGCGCCCACGACGGTGCCGAGCGTCAGCGATCCGGCCGCCACCGCATACCCGCCTACGGCCAGCATCGCCGCCAGGGTGAGCTCCGGCAGCACGATGATCAACGTCCACAGGGCCGCCAGCAGCCGCACCTTGGTCAGCTCTATCCGGCGCAACTCCCGGGCTTGCGCCAGAAAAGTTCGGGTGGCTCGGGGACCGTGGCCGAAGGACTTCAGCACCCGGATACCCAGCGTGGACTCTTCCACCATGGTGGCCAGATCTCCCACCTGATCCTGGGCACGCCGCGCAGCTAGCTCGTAGCGCTGCTCGTAGCTGCGGCACAACGCCACCAGCGGTACCGCCATGATTACAGCCAGTATCCCCAGGATCGGAGCGATCACCAGCAGGATCACCAAACCGGTGAGCACGGTGAGCACGTTGACCATGAGGAAGATGCCGGAGAATGCGATGAAGCGCCGGATCGTGGTCAGATCACTGACCGCGCGGGACAGCAGTTGCCCGGACCGCCAATGGTCGTGGAAGGCCAGCGGCAGGTGCTGCAAGTGGTGGTAAAGGTCGGCCCGCATCCGCTTCTCGACGTCCGTGGTCGGGCGAGCAACCAGTTGCCGGCGTAAATAGATCAGACCGGCTTCGAGCATTCCGAGCGCGAGTACCCCCAGTGACAGCAGCGCCAGCGCGGAACGGTCCCCGCCTGCGATCGGGCCGTCGACGATCCGCTGGATCAGCAGCGGGATCGTCAGCCCGGCCAGCATCGAGCCCAGCGCCGCAGCAGCCGAGCCCAGCAACCGGCCGCGCACCGGTAAGACGTAGGGCCATAACCGGCGCAGCACAGCCAACGAGGGTTGCTTGGGGGGATTCATCGCGCACCGCACGCTAGCCGCGCGCTGGCCCCGAAGCACCCCGTTTTCCACCTCACCAGAACGCATTCAGCGGGCTCAACGGGGTTATTGAGGCGGAATAACCCCGCTCAGCCCGCTGAATGCGGGGGAGGAGTCAGGTGCGTGGGGAACGGACGCCTAGTAGCACGTCTTCCCAGGAGGGAATGGCCGCGCGATCCTTGCGGGCGCGTTTGGCAGCCACGGGCTGCGCTGTTTCGGACGGCTCGACCGGGTGATATGGCGGTCCGTCGTCAGGTACCGCGCGCGCACTGGGCCGCTGCTCGACCAGGTGCTCCTCAGGCCGTGCAACCGGTGGCACCGTACGCAGCTGCGCGGCCGGTTGCGGATCGATCAGACCGGTGGCGTGGTCGTCGACTGCGGTCACGGTGCCGCCGTGCGCGCCCGGATGGAACGTCCACTGCGCCCGATTCTCCGACCGACCGGTCCGCCAGCGCAGCTGGACGAGCCACTTGCCGTCCTCCCCGCGCCAGGAATCCCAGGTCACCGTTTCCACGTCGTGACCACGCCGACGGAACGTCTCGGTGATGACCTCCTCCAGGGTGCGCACGTCGGGCCCGTCGGCGCGCACCGGATGAGCCTGCTGGGCCAGCATCGCGATGCGGGACCGTTCCAGCAGCACGGGGTAGGCGAACCGCTCGATCCGCTCGCCCGGGACGCCTGCGGCCGTGGCGACCTGCTCGACCGACGCACCGGCTCGGATCCGATCCTGGATCTCACGGGGCCGCATCTGGCACTCCTGCTCGCTCTCGGCCTGACCGAGGCGAGGGAGATCACCCCGTACCGCTGCCTGCAGACTGTCGTCGACGGGCATGCTGAACCGCTCAGGTCGCTCACCGGGCCGCTGCGGCACCGTCTCAAGGATGACCGTGCGGCCGTCGATCCCGAGACCGACCACCCGCAGCGCGCGCATCCCTCGACCTCCGCATCTCCTAGCCGCCACCGTAGGTGGGTGACTGGCTGCGCCGGGGGAGGCGCGCCGCCGCCCAGGCCGCGGAGCCTGACACCTCAGCTGAGCCGCTCGACCACCCAGTCGATGCACGCGGTCAGCGCCGAAACGTCGTCGGGCTCAACGGCCGGGAACATCCCGATTCGCAGCTGGTTGCGGCCGAGCTTACGGTACGGCTCGGTGTCCACGATGCCGTTTGCCCGCAAGACGGCGGCGACGGCAGCGGCGTCGACGCTTTCGGCGAAGTCCACTGTGCCGACGACCAGCGAACGCTTGGCGGGTTCGGTGACGAACGGTGTCGCGTATGCCGAGGACTCGGCCCAGGAGTACAGCCGCGAGGACGAGTCGGTGGTGCGGGCTACGCACCAGTCCAGCCCACCACCAGCCAGCATCCACTCGATCTGGTCGACCAGGAGCAGCAGCGTGGCGACCGCCGGGGTGTTGTAGGTCTGGTCCTTGAGGCTGTTGTCCAACGCAACAGTCAGGGAGAGAAATTCTGGCACCCAACGACCGGACGATCCGATTTCACCGATCCGCGCCACCGCGGCCGGGCTGAGCAACGCGATCCACAACCCACCGTCGGAGGCGAAGCACTTCTGCGGCGCGAAGTAGTAGACGTCGACGTCGTCGATCCGGACCGGGAGGCCACCGGCGCCGCTGGTCGCGTCGATGGCCATCAGCGCACCGTGCGACCCGGCGGGCCGGCACACCGGCACCATCACGCCGGTCGAGGTTTCGTTGTGTGCCCAGCCGATTAGGTCACAGGACGGGTCGGCCACGGGCTGCGGGGCATCCCCGGGCGCAGCGGTGACCACCACCGGGTCGGCTAGGAAGGGGGCGCCCTTGGTGACCCCGGCGAACTTCGCCGAGAACTCGCCGTAGCTCAGGTGCAGCGAGCGCTCCCGGACCAAACCCAGAGCTGCGGCATCCCAGAACGCCGTGGTGCCACCGTTGCCGAGCACGACCTGGTAACCCTCGGGGAGCGAGAAGATCTCGCGTAGCCCCGAGCGGACCCGCGCGACCAACGACTTCACCGGGTTGCGCCGGTGCGAGGTGCCCATGATCGAGGCACCCGCGGTGGCCAGCGCAGCCAGCTGCTCGGGTCGGACTTTCGACGGCCCGCATCCGAAGCGGCCGTCTCCGGGCTTGAGCTGGGCCGGGATGGTCAGCACGGCGGTCTGCGTCATGTCGCGGGTCTCCATGGTTGCTGGCCGGGAGTCCAGTTTCGCAGGCTCGCCGGCTACGCCGGCCACGAGGCCCCGGTGATGCGCTCGTATACCTCGATGTACCGCCGCCGTGTTTCCGCCACGATCGCAGGGGGAATGACCGGCCCGGGGGGCTCGGTGTTCCATCCGGTGCTGATCGACCAGTCTCGGACGAACTGCTTGTCCAGCGAATGCTGCTGCTGCCCGGGCTGCCAGGTGTCAGCAGGCCAGAAGCGCGATGAATCCGACGTGAGCGCTTCATCTCCGAGCGTCAATCGCCCGTCGGCGTCCCAACCGAACTCGAATTTCGTGTCCGCGACGATGATGCCTTTCCCTGCAGCGTGCTCTGCGGCCGCAATGTAAAGCTCAAGGGTCAGGTCACGGAGGCGTTGCGCAGTATCGCGTCCGGTTGCGCGCACCACGTCGTCAAAGGTGATGAACTCGTCATGCCCGGTGTCCGAGTATTTGGTGGTCGGCGTGAAGATCGGCTCGGGCAACCGGCTCCCCGAGACCAGCCCAGGAGGCAATGCAACACCCGATACAGTGCCGAACTTGTCGTACTCACGCAGACCCAGGCCAGCGAGGTATCCGCGAGCAATGCACTCCACTGGGATCATCTGCAGTGGCTTGGCACGGATGGCCCTTCTCGTGAATTCCGGCGGCACGTCAGTAGCGGAGATCAGATGGTTCGGCACCACATCACCGAGCCGGTGAAACCACCACACCGACAGTTGCGTCAGCAGCGCACCCTTATCGGGAACGGGCGTCGGGAGGACCACGTCGTACAGGGAAATCCGATCCGAGGCGACCAGCAAGACATCGTCATCGACCGAATACAGGTCTCGCACCTTGCCGGCGGATATGTGCTGCACAGCGATCACCGTACCCAGCAACGCCGTTGGTGCGGCCACCTGCCCAGTAGCAGATGGGTAGGTTGGCCGCCATGGACGCCCATGACACTTTCCACGACCTTGTTGGGCAGCTCGATTACTCCATGTTCATCATCACCGTCCGCGCCGGCGACCAGCAGGCTGGTTGCCTGGTCGGGTTCTGTACCCAGAGCAGCATCGATCCGCCGCGCTTTCTGGCCTGCCTCTCGCGCAAGAACCGCACTTACCGGGTGGCGACCAGTACCGAACTGGTAGCCGTGCATTTTGTGCCGGCGCAAGCCGAGGCGCTCGCCGAGTTGTTCGGCGGCCACAGTGGTGACGACGAGGACAAGTTCGCCCGCTGCACCTGGCACCCCGGCCCTGGCGGGCTGCCGATCCTGCAGGACTGCGGGAACTGGTTCGTGGGACGGGTGCTCGAGCGGCTCGACCTCGGCGACCACGTCGGTTTCCTGCTCGAGCCGGTGGCGGCCCACCGGGAAGGCAACCAGTCGCATTTCGAGTTCCACCGGGCCAAGGCCATCACGGCGGGGCACCCGGCGTGAGTGCGAAGCCGGTGTCCCTTCGCCGGCTGCTGCCCGAGCCCGGGACCGTGACCGCCATCGAGGCAGTGCAGGACCTCGCACTCGCCGATCTGGCCGCTGAGCACCGCCCGTACGTGGTGCTCAACATGGTGACTACAGCCGATGGCATGGCCACGGTGGCGCACCGCACCGCCTCCATCAGCAATGCCGCGGACCGTCAGATCTTCCACGAGCTGCGGGCACACGTCGATGCGGTCATGGTCGGCGCGGGCACCGTGCGCATCGAGCGGTACGGGCGCCTGGTCCGCGACCCGCAGCGCCGGGAGCGCCGGGTCGCCCGCGGGTTGGCGCCCGACCCGCTCGCTGTCATCGTGAGTGGCCGGCTCACCCTGGCCCCCGACCTGCCACTGATGGCAGACCCGCATTCCCGGGTGGTCATTCTCACCGCCAGCACCGCCGAACTCAAAGACTGCGCGGCGCAGGTCAGTTACCTACGGCCGGGACCAGGCGAGGAGGTGAACCTGACCACCATGCTCGCCCGGCTGCGTGCTGAGCACGGCGTGCGCTCGGTGCTTTGCGAGGGCGGGCCGGTGCTCAACGCCTCGCTGCTGCCCGCGGGGCTGGTCGACGAGCTGTTCTTGGCTATCGCTCCGGCACTGGCCGGCAGCGCCGGAGCGCTGTCCATCGTCGATCGGGCGCCGCTGGCCCAGCCCGTCGGTCTCGAACTGATCTGGCTGCTGGAGTCCGAGGGCCAGCTGTTCGCCCGGTACGTGCTGCGCCAGCAACCGCAAGCTGCGGCGGTAAACGTCTAGGACTGTCCGATCTCGTTCCAGCCGTCGACATCTTGGGGACGACGTGGATCGGGTCCGACGTAACGCGCTGCAGGACGGACCAGCCGTCCCGTGCGTTTCTGTTCCATGATGTGCGCACACCAGCCTGCGGTTCGGGCGCAGGTGAACATCCCCGGCATCATGTGCGGCGGAACCTGCGCGAAGTCAAGGATCACCGCAGCCCAGAACTCGACGTTGGTCTCGATCATCCGGTCCGGCCGCCGATCGGCCAACTCGGTCAGCGCGGCGTGCTCCAATGCCACCGCAACGTCGTGGCGCGGCGCACCGAGCTCCATGCAGATCCGGCGCAGCACCCGAGCTCGCGGGTCTTTGGCGCGGTAGACCCGATGGCCGAATCCCATCAGCCGCTCACCACGATCCAGTACCTTGCTGACCACTGCGGCGGCATTGCCGGTGCGCTCCACCTCCTCGATCATCGGCAGCACCCGTGCTGGTGCCCCACCGTGCAGGGGGCCGGACATCGCGCCGATCGCCCCGGACAGGCAGGCGGCGACGTCGGCGCCAGTGGAGGCGATCACCCGAGCGGTGAGCGTCGAGGCGTTGAGCCCATGCTCGGCGGCCGAGACCCAGTAAGCATCCACGGCTTTAACGTGTGCTGGATCCGGATCCCCGCGCCAGCGCGTCATGAAGCGCTCGGTGATCGTGGAGCACTGATCGATCCGGTGCTGCGGCACGGCAGGTTGGTGGATTCCCCGGGCCGACTGCGCCACATAGGACAGCGCCATCACCGACGCTCTGGCCAACTCCGCGCGCGCCTCCACGTCGGAGCTATCCAGCAGCGGTCGGTAGCCCCAGATCGGGGCGAGCATCGCCAACGCGGCTTGCACGTCGACCCGGACATCACCGGTGTGCACCGGAAGTGGAAAGGGTTCCGCGGGCGGCAGGCCGCGGCCGAAGCATCCGTCGGTCAACAACGCCCAGACATCACCGAAGGTGACGTGCCCGGCAAGGTCTTCGATGTCCACACCGCGGTAGCGCAACGCGCCGCCGTCCCGATCTGGTTCGGCGATCTCGGTGTGGAAGGCGACCACTCCCTCCAGCCCTGGCTTGAAACCCGTGAGGGCGTCCTTCACCAGCCCGTTGCCCCCAGTTACCTTCAAGTCAGTCATGTTCACCGCAGTCACTCCGGCCCTCCTCGCGCGATCACCTCAATGTGAGTACGCGCGGGTCGCCGGCCGACCTCTGGTGGGGAGCACGCCACTGCGCGGCGCCGCGCGAGCTGACTAACTGTGCACCCCAAACTTGCCCGGCGGCAATGTGTCCTACCCCGAACGAGGCCGAATAGGGTCAAGAGGCTGTCGAGGACAGAGGTTCAGGCCAGTCGGATCGTGACGGGGAGTGTGCGGCGTGGCTGCTGGGTGGGCGCAACCGGGGGAACCGGCGGCCGATCTGGCCCGGATGCGGGTCGCTTACCCCGCCGATGAGCTGGACGAAGCCGATCTGGCCCCGACCTGGCACGAGCAGCTGGCGAGGTGGATCGGTGACGCCCTGGCCGCGGGGCTTGCCGAACCCAACGCGATGGTGTTGGCCACCGTGGACGCCGACGGGCTGCCCAGCTCGCGGACCGTGCTTGCCAAGGCCCTCGACTCGCGCGGCGTGGTGTTCTACACCAACTACACCTCCCGCAAGATGCACGACATCGACGCCACGAAGTTCGCTGCGGTCACGTTTCCGTGGATTGCGCTGCACCGCCAGGCGCACCTGCGCGGGCCGGCGCAGCGCACTACCCGGGAGGAGAGCGCGGCCTACTGGCAGACCCGCCCCCGGGGTGCCCAGCTCGGTGCGTGGGCCTCAGCGCAGTCCACCGTGCTGCCGGACCGGCGCACCCTCGACCATGCGCTGGAGCAGGTCGCTGCCCGATTCGCTCAGGACGAGCAAGTGCCGTTGCCGCCGTACTGGGGAGGAGTGCGGATCAGTCCGGCGAGTGTGGAGTTCTGGCAGGGCAGACCGAACCGCATGCATGACCGGCTGCGTTACCACGTCGGTGACGACGGCAAGTGGGGGGTTGCGCGGCTGTCCCCGTGACGGCCCGTAACAGGCCCCATGATGACACCGCGCCCGCTCGGGGTGCGTGACTCAGCGCTCGACGGCCGTCAGACTGCGTTCATGAGCGAGGCGACGGCGCACGGCACGGCCCCGGGTGATGAAGCTCAGACCGAACTCAAGCGGGTGATCGGGCCGAAGCTGCTGTTCTTCTTCGTGATCGGCGACATTCTGGGCACCGGGATCTACGCTTTAACCGGCAGCGTCGCGGGGCGGATTGGCGGCGCCTTGTGGATACCATTCGTCGGCGCCTTCCTGGTCGCCTTCCTCACTGCGTTCAGCTACCTCGAGCTGGTCGGTAAGTACCCCAAGGCGGCCGGTGCCGCGCTGTACACCAACCGGGCGTTCGGGATTCCGTTTCTGACCTTCATCGTCGCCTTCGCCGTGATGAGCTCGGGCATCACCAGCGCCTCCACGGCGGCGGTAGCGTTCGGCCAGACGTACCTCAAGGCATTCATCACGCTGCCGGTTTGGGCGGTCGGGATCACCTTCATCGTGCTGCTCGCACTGGTCAATTTCCGGGGCGTCGGTGAGTCAGTCAAGGCCAATCTCGTGCTCACCTGCATCGAGCTGGCGGGACTACTGATCATCATTGCGATCGGCGTTTATGCGGTCGGCTCAGGTCAAGGCGAGCCGAGCAGGCTCGCCCAGATCGACACCTCGGATTCGGGTGTGCTGCTGGCGATCACTTCGGCCACCGCGCTGGCGTTCTTCGCGATGGTCGGTTTCGAGGACTCGGTGAACATGGCCGAGGAGACCAAGCAGCCGGCCAAGATCTTTCCGCGCGCGATGCTGCTCGGCATGGCCGCCGCCGGGGTGATCTACGTGCTGGTCGCAGTCACCTCCTCGCTGCTGGTACCCGCCGACCGGCTGGCCACCCTGGAAAGTGGTGCGCTGCTCGAGGTTGTCCGGGTCGGTGCCCCCGGCTTCCCGTTGGGCCTCTTCGCCATCATCGGGCTCTTTGCGGTGATCAACTCAGCTCTGATCAACATGCTGATGGCCAGCAGGCTGGTCTACGGCATGGCGGGCGAGCGGATCATTCCGCGAGCGCTGGGCTCGGTGCACCCGACCCGGCGAACCCCGTGGGTGTCGATCTTGTTTACCAGCGCGATCGCCGTGGTTCTGGTCAGTTTCGTCCCGCTGACCGGTCTGGCGGGGACTACCTCGCTGCTGCTGCTCGCAGTATTCACCTTGGTCAACGTCGCCTGCCTGGTGCTGCGCCGCAAGCCTGTCGAGCACGTGCACTTCCGAGCCCCGTCCTGGAGCCCGTGGCTTGGTGCGCTGTTGTGCGGTTACCTGGCAACCCCGTTGTCGGGTCGCGACCCTGGCCAGTACCTACTCGCAGGCGTCCTGCTGGCGGTCGGGCTCCTGCTCTGGCTACTGAATCGGGCGTTCGTGGGTCGGGTCGAGTTCGACCCGGCGAAGCTTTCCCGCGAGTGAGTTACTTTGGAGTATGTCGGCGTTCCGACGATGTGCCTTCATGCAACGTCGCTCCATGCATCACCGCTGTGCCGCCCGACCGGCTACCGCAGCGTTGCGCTGCGCCGCCCACGAAGTGTCGCCTGAGAACTGAGAGGGACTGCCATGACTGACGCCACCGCGTCCGAAGTGTCGGTTCGACCGGCCAGCAACGGTCGTAATGAATCCAACAATGATCGTGCTGATAACGATTATGACAGTGTGACCCTCCATCACCCGGGCGGCGAACATCAGATGTCGGTCACCAGGGCCACCCTGGGGGCGTCCGGCATCGACCTGGGCACGCTGCGGGCCAACACTGGGATGGTCACCCTCGATCCAGGCTTCGTGAACACCGCCGCCTGCACATCAGAAATCACCTACATCGACGGCGACGCGGGCGTGCTGCGCTACCGCGGCTACCCGATCGGCCAGCTCGCAGAGCACTCGACCTTCCTGGAGACCAGCTACCTGCTGATCTACGGGGACCTGCCGACCAGCGGTCAATTGGAGCACTTCACCGACCAGATCCGCATGCACACGCTGCTGCACGAGGACCTCAAACGTTTCTTCGACGGCTTTCCGCGCGACGCCCATCCGATGCCGGTGCTGTCCAGCGCGGTGTCCGCGCTGTCCACCTTCTACCAGGACAGCCTCGATCCGTTCGACCAGGAACAAGTGGAGATTTCCACAGTGCGGCTACTGGCCAAGCTGCCCACTATCGCGGCGTACGCCTACAAGAAGTCGGTCGGCCAGCCGTTCCTTTATCCGGACAACTCGCTGAGCCTGGTGCACAACTTCCTGCGGATGACCTTCGGGCTTCCCGCGGAGCCCTACGAGGTCGACCCGGTGGTGGCCGACGCGCTGGACCTGTTGTTTATCTTGCACGCCGATCACGAGCAGAACTGCTCGACCTCCACCGTACGGATGGTCGGCTCCTCACAGGCCAACCTGTTCGCCTCGGTCTCGGCGGGGATCAATGCGCTGTTCGGCCCGCTGCACGGCGGGGCCAACCAGTTGGTGCTGGAGATGCTTGAACGCATCCACCTCGATGGGGGTGACGTAACCGCCTTCGTCAAGAAGGTGAAAAACCACTCCGACGGTGTGCGGCTGACGGGCTTCGGGCATCGGGTCTACAAGAACTACGATCCGCGTGCGAAGATCGTCAAGAAAACTGCGGACGAGATCTTGCACAAACTCGGGGTCAATGACCCTCTGCTGGACATCGCCCTGGCGCTGGAGGAGCAGGCGCTCGCCGACGACTACTTCGTCGAGCGCAAGCTCTATCCCAACGTCGACTTCTACACCGGTCTGATTTACCGGGCGATGGGCTTCCCCACCCGGATGTTCACGGTGCTCTTCGCGCTGGGCCGGCTACCGGGTTGGATCGCGCACTGGCGCGAGATGATGAGCGACTCGGAAACCAAGATCGGTAGACCGCGCCAGGTTTACACCGGACGTACCGAGCGGGAGTACACCGCGATTACCCAGCGTTGATCTCTACCGGGTTGTGGGATCGCCCGTTGGGCGGTGCGCGACTGCCTGCGCACCGCGTACGGTGCCCGCAGGCCGAACCCCGGGAGCCGGAATACATGCGCACCATGCAATGGGTCGACGGACACGTCGATGTGATCGACCAGACTGCCCTACCTCAACAGCGGCGAGTGGCGCTGCACACTGTCAGCCAGGTAGTGGATGCCATCCACCGGTTGGTGGTGCGCGGCGCGCCGGCGCTGGGGGCACTGGGAGCGCTGGGTGTTGCCCTGGCGGCGGCGCGGTCGGCAGAACAGGGCTATGACCCCGATGCCGTTCGGGCCGACGCCCGCCGCATCGCCGGGGCCCGCCCCACCGCGGCACACCTGGGTTGGGCGGTGCAGCAGGTGCTGCCCGCGGTGCCACGGGGCGACGCCGCGGTGCTGGCGGCCGCCCAGGCGCTCGTGGAAGCGGATGTCCGGGCTTGCGCGACGCTGTCTCGGCTCGGTGCGGCGCTGCTGCGCAGCTATGTTGGCGATCGACCGATGGTGCTGCACACGCATTGCAACGCGGGTGCGCTGGCGTGCGTTGAGTGGGGCACCGCGCTGGGCGTGGTCCGGACGTTGCACGCCGACGCGTTGGTCCGGATGGTGGTAGTGGGCGAGACTCGCCCGCTGCTGCAGGGATCCAGGATCACCGCGGTCGAACTCGCACAGCTGGGCGTGCCGCATCAGGTGGTTGTCGACGCCGCCGGTCCGGGGCTCATCGCCAGCGGGCGGGTAGACGCCGTCATCGTCGGAGCCGATCGGATTGCCGCCAACTACGACGTCGTGAACAAGGTGGGCACCTACCCGCTCGCGCTCGCCGCTGCCAGGGCCGGTATCCCATTCGTGGTGGCCGCTCCGGCCGCCACCCTCGACCCGTACACGCCCACCGGTGCCGCTGTGACCATCGAGCATCGTGACCCCGACGAGGTGCTCTTGGTCGGGGGTTGGCGGATGGCGCCGGTCGAATCCACCGCTCTCAACCCAGCCTTCGACGTGACTCCTGGCGACCTGGTGACCGCGATCGTCACGGAGTCCAGGGTGATCGAGCCGGCGGGCTTGGAGCAACGGATCAAGGTCCCCGCGATGCGGGCCGTGCCAGCTCGCTGAGCATTGCTGACTCAGCCGGGACGCCATTCGCCGGCGTGCTGTGCCTCGGTGCCGATGGTCGTCGCGTCGCCGTGGCCGGTGCGCACCTCAGTCGCGGCTGGCAGGGTCAGCAGCCGGCTGCGGATCGAGGTGATGATCTCGCCGAAGTCCGAGTAGGACCGGCCGGTGGCGCCCGGGCCACCCTGAAACAGGGTGTCTCCACTGAATACGACGTTCAGATCGGGGGCATGCAGGCAGCACGAGCCGGGGGAGTGTCCGGGAGTGTGCAGCACCTGCAGTGCGGTCCCTGCGACGCGTAGTACGTCGCCATCGGCAAGTTCGGCATCCGGTGGTGGGGTATGGGGATGAGCGAGGCGCCACAGCACGTGCTCCGCTGGGTGCAACAGCACCGGCGCGACGAGCTTGCGGGCCAGGTCCGGTGCGGCGCTGACATGATCGTCATGGGCGTGAGTGCACACGATGCCCAACACCTGCCGGTCGCCCACCGCAGCGGCGATCGCTTCCGCGTCGTGTGCGGCATCGACGATGATCACTTCACGGTCGTCACCGATCAGCCAAACGTTGTTGTCCACCTCCCAGGTCTCGCCGTCCAGGCTGAAGGTGCCCGACGTGACCACCCGCTCGATCACTGCGCGCTCCCTCCGGTCGCGCTCACGAGCTGCTCAGCAGCACGACGCTGCGTAACACCTCGCCGCGCTCCATCTTCTCGAAGGCGTGCTCCACATCATCCAGGCTGATCGTCTCGGAAACGAACTTCTCCAGCGGTAGCCGTCCCTGCAGGTGCAGGTCGACGAGCATCGGGAAGTCCCGCTCGGGCAGGCAGTCGCCGTACCACGACGACTTGAGCGCCCCGCCACGGCCGAAGAACTCCAGCAGCGGGATGCTGGGCACCATCAGGTCCGGGGTGGGCACTCCGACCAGCACCACCGTGCCAGCCAGGTCACGGGCAAAGAACGCCTGCTCCCAGGTCTCTGGCCGGCCCACCGCGTCGATCACGACGTCGGCTCCGAAGCCCCCGGTGTATTCCCGTACCGTCTCGACGACGTCGGACTCGCGGGCGTTGATCGTGTGCGTGGCGCCGAACTCGGTGGCCCACCGCAGCTTGCCCGGGTCCACGTCGATGCCGATGATCGTTGTCGCGCCCGCCAGCACGGCCCCGGCGATGGCGGCGTCGCCTACCCCTCCGCAGCCGATCACCGCGACCGAGTCACCGCGGGTGACGCCACCGGTGTTGAGCGCCGCGCCGAGCCCGGCCATCACACCGCAGCCGAGCAACCCGGCCACTTCCGCCGCGACCGCGGGATTGACCTTGGTGCACTGGCCGCTGTGGACCAGTGTTTTCTCGGCGAACGCACCGATGCCCAGCGCGGGCGACAGAGCGGTGCCGTCGGACAGCGTCATTCGCTGAGCGGCGTTATGGGTGTTGAAGCAGTACCAGAGCTTGCCCCGTCGGCACGCGCGGCAGCGACCGCACACCGCACGCCAGTTGAGGATGACGAAGTCGCCGGGTGCCACGGTGTCGACGCCGTCGCCGACGGACTCCACGACGCCGGCGGCCTCATGCCCGAGCAGGAAAGGGAACTCGTCGTTGATGCCGCCCTCACGGTAGTGCAGGTCGGTGTGGCACACCCCGCAGGCCTGGACAGCAACCAGTGCCTCGCCGGGGCCCGGGTCGGGCACCTGCACTATCTCCACCGTTACCGGCGCGCCCTTACCGCGCGCTACCACTCCACGTACTTCGTGGCCCATCGTGACCTCCCCGCATTATCTCGTGACACCGTGACTGCATGGCACCGTGCTCGGTGACACCGCGGCGGCCAGCCTGCCACGACGGGTGCATGACTCGCGATGTGACGCGGACAGTATCTGGGCATGAACGAACCCCGTTCCGTCAATGTCGGCCGAAACGGGGTCCTTGCCTAGCCAGCTGAGCGTGCGCTCAGCGTACCTTGGCCTTAGCTGCCTTGAAGGCTGCTTTGCGCTTAAGCTTCCTGGCGCGCTTCTTGGCACCTTTCACCGGGGCAGGCTTGCCGGCTGTGATCGCCAGTAGTAGACCACCGAGCAGGCCTAAGTTCTTCACGAAGTGCTGTTGGTGGGCCTTACGCTCATCAGGGTAGCCACCGGCCCAGAAGGGATGCTGAGCCACCGTGCTCGGGATCAGCTCCACAGCGAGCACCGTCGCAGCAATCCGGGGCGCCCAACCAAGCGCCATCATCAGCCCAGCGACCACCTTCACCGCAGCGCTCGCCTGCACCAGTAACGCCGGATCGACCGGCTGTTTTGTAGGCATCATCCCCTGGCCCTTGGTCAACAGCGGCGTGGCCGCCTCGATCGTCGGCTTCGGGTTGACCAGGGTGCCCACTCCATCGGCGACGGACGCAGCGGCGAGCAGTGGACGGGCAATGCGGCGGAACACGGTGGGCTCCTTTCCGAGCTCGCTGTCCGAGCTCTTCGCTTTCGCACCGTAGCGCTCCTGCGCCCCGGCGAGCGTGAAGCCACCCATCCGGGGCAAAGACGCGTTTGCTGCTCACTGGATCGGGGTAGCTCGATTGCGTGCCCTTGAGCCTGCCCGGACCGGGCAGGTGACGGACAGGATAAGGAGATACACGTGACTGGAGACCTTGAAGGCCGGCGGGTGGCATTCCTGGTCGCCCCGGAAGGAACCGAGCAGGTCGAACTCACCGAGCCCTGGAAGGCGGTGTCCGAGGCAGGAGGCAGCGCCGCGCTGGTGTCGACCGACTCGGGCAGCGTGCAAGCCTTCAATCACTTGGACAAGAGCGACACATTCCCGGTGCACGAAGTGGTGTCCGCAGCCAAGGTGGACGATTACGACGCCTTGGTACTGCCCGGCGGAGTGGCCAACCCGGATTTCTTACGCACCGATCCGCACGCCGTACGGTTCGTGAAGGAATTCTTCGCCGCTGGCAAGCCGGTCGCGGCGATCTGCCACGCACCATGGACCCTGATTGAGGCCGAGGTGGTGCGCGGCCGGCGAATGACGTCGTGGCCAAGCCTGCAGACCGACCTGCGCAATGCCGGTGCCGACTGGGTCGACGAGGAGGTCGTGGTCGACCGCGGCTTGGTGACCAGTCGCAGGCCCGATGACCTGCCGGCCTTCTGCGCGACGCTTGTCAAGGAATTCGCCCAGGCTGCAAGCCCACGTCAGGCGCGCAGCGCCTGAGCTATCCACTCGTGAGTGGCATTGAGTGCTATAACACTGTTACCTACTCACGAGCCTGGAAGTACGCGTGACCGGACCCCGGGACCCGATCGCCGATCTGCGGCGGATCGCCTTCCTTCTGGAGCGTGCCTATGCGGCGACCTATCGGGTTCGGGCGTTCCGTACGGCGGCCTCGGTGCTGTCCTCTCGGGACGACTTGGCGCAGCGCGCCCGGGCGGGCACGCTGACCGCGCTGGCCGGTGTCGGCGAGGTCACCGCCCGGTGCGTCACCGAGTCCCTCGCGGGGGAGCAGCCCGCCTACCTGTCCCGGCTGGAGGCTGCCGGCGACGCGTTAGCGGTCTCGGAAAGCTCGGAAGGAGCGGTCCTGCGCTCGGTGTTACGCGGGGACTGCCATACCCATTCCGACTGGTCCGACGGTGGCTCACCCATCCAGGAAATGGCGGAGACCGCACGCGCGCTCGGCCATGAATACTTCGTGCTGACTGACCACTCACCGCGGCTGACCGTTGCCAACGGCCTGTCCGCTGAGCGGCTGCGCCACCAGCTCGACGTGGTGGCCGCGCTCAACGAGGAGCTCGCCCCATTCAAGATCCTCACTGGGATCGAGGTGGACATCCTCTCCGACGGTGCACTTGATCAATCCGAAAAGTTACTAGCATCGCTAGACCTTGTCGTCGCGTCGGTGCATTCGAAACTGCGGATGCCGGCCGCGGAGATGACCGAGCGGATGCTCACCGCGGTGGCCAACCCGCATGTCGACGTACTTGGACACTGCACGGGCCGAATGGTCACCGGCTCACGCAAGCGCCCCGAGTCGCAGTTCGACGCGGACACGGTGTTCGCCGCCTGTGCCGAGCACGGCGTTGCGGTAGAGATCAACTGCCGCCCTGAGCGGCTGGATCCGCCTAAGCGGTTGTTACGGCTGGCCGTCGAGGTGGGCTGCCTGGTGGCCATCGACTCCGACGCGCACGCCCCCGGGCAGCTCGACTGGCTGGCCTACGGTTGTGAACGCGCCGTCGCCTGCGGGGTGCCCGCTGACCGAGTGGTGAACACCTGGCCTCGCGGCATGCTAAGGAACTGGACTGCCCGTTAAGCCGCGTGTCCGCACACCATGCACGGTCTATCCGCACACCATGCACGGTGGGTCCGGATACTGTGCGCGTCGATGTGCGAGTGTCAGGCTTTCAGGGCCTTCGCAGCGGCGATGAGCAGCGCTTCCCGGTCAGCGATCTTGATGCGAGTGCGTCCAGCCGCAACCCCGAGCGCTTGCTCGGCAGCGTCGATGGCTTCCCAGCCGGCCCAGGTGACCACCCCGACACCCCGCTGGGCGAGTTTGGCGATGATCGCGTCCGGCTCACGGTGGCGCGCGCGGGGCAGGGCCTCAACGTCGGCGAGGAGCTGCTCAACCGTCTCCTTGGCGTCACCCTTGTTGGTCCCGATTACTCCGGTGGGGCCGCGTTTGATCCAACCCACCACATATTCGCCCGTCGCGGCGCAACCGTCGCGCTGCACCCGACCAGCAACATGCGGAATCACCCCGGTCCGTTCGTTGAAAGGGACGCCCGGTAGCGGCAGCCCGCGGTACCCCACCGAGCGCAGCACCAGCTGAGCCTCCAACGTTACCTTCTCACCGGTGCCGGTGGCACCACCGCAACCATCCAATGCGTTGCGCTCGCACTCCACCGCCTCCACCCGCCCGCCGCCGTGCACGGCCACGGGACTGAGCAGGAAGCGCAGGTGGATTCGGCGTGGCCGACCCTGCTGCGACCGAGTGGACCACTCTTGCAGCGTCTCGAGGTTGCGCCGCACCGTCTTGTTCGTCTCCAGGATTTTCTCGCCGGCGTCGTCGAGTACCAGCTCGGCGGGGTCGACCACCACGTCGGCATTGGGCAGTTCGCCCAGCTCCCGCAGCTCCTTCGTGGTGAACTTGGCCTGCGCCGGTCCGCGCCTGCCCACGATATATATGTCACTGATGGCGCTGGAGTCGAGCACCTTCAGCACGTGATCGGGCATGTCGGTGGACTGCAGCTCCTCGGTGGTCTTGGCCAGGATCCGGGCCACGTCCACAGCGACGTTGCCGACTCCGACCACCACCGCGCTGCGCGCATCCAGGGTGAAAGCGTCTACCTCGGCATCAGGGTGACCGCAGTACCAGGCCACGAACTGAGTTGCCGAGAAGCTGCCGGGGAGATCTTCGCCGGGGATGGACAGCCGGCGATCCACCGACGACCCTGTCGCATAGATCACCGCGTCGTAATACTCGCGCAGCTCATCCACGCTGATCCCGGAACCGAGCTCGATCCCGCCGAGAAACCGGACACCGGGCCGCTCCAGGATCTTGCGTAGGGTGATCTCCAGCGACTTCATCTTGAGGTGATCCGGCGCCACGCCGTAACGCAATAATCCGTACGGGCAAGGCAGCCGGTCCACGACATCCACGGACACTCCGCCGTGCTTGCTCAACTCATCCGCGGCGTATAGCCCCGAGGGGCCGGACCCGATCACCGCCACCCGAATCGGTCCGGTCACTACTCACGCACCTCCTGGGAGAGGACACTGGCAGATCACGGATCCGACGTTACGCCACCGCTATGACGAGGTGGCGCAGTGATGAGCCGGCGCAGCGCAGCGACGCTCAGCCCGTCCCGCAGCTGCGGGTCCCCATGCAGAACCGATACCCCGCTCGGGCGGGCCAGGTCGTCGAGTACTGCCACCGCACCGGACAGGTCCTGGTCGCGGGTGTACTCGTTGACCACCGCCACGCAGGTCAGGCCCGCGGCAACCGCGGCGCGCACTCCGTTTGCCGAGTCCTCCACGGCTACGGCGTTGGTCGAGGGCAAGCTCAGCTGAGCCAGCGCTTCCAGGTAGACGGCCGGGTCGGGCTTAAGGACAGCGATGTCGGAGCCGGTGACCACAACGTCAAACGCATCGAGGCCGAAAAGTCTGTCGAGCAACGGCAGCACCCAATCACTGGTTCCCGTGGTGGCGACCGCCGTGCTAACGCCCTCAGCCCGCAGCTCACGGATCAGATTTACGGCGCCTGGCCGAGCCTCCATTGTCCCACTGCGGATGAGTGCGGTGAAGCGACGAGTTTTGTCCCGATGCAATTCGGCCGCAAGCACAGTGGCTTCGGAGGGAGGGTGCCCATTGGATAGGAGATAACGTTCGATGCGTCGGCGACCGCCAGTCGTAGTGAGCAGATCACCATATTCGGGCACGCTCCACTGGTAGCTCAGCCCGGCGGCTTCGAACGCCTCATTGAATGCCACTCGATGGCCGTCACGCTCGGTGTCAGCCAGTGTCCCGTCCACGTCGAAGATCACGGCCCGCAGCGGATCGATTGCCGACTGCGCTTCGTTGTCCGCGCCGGCAGCCGCCGTGGTGTTCTGCAGCGCGTTGTGGTGTCCGACGATCGACATGGACTACAGACTAGGAGGCCCGGTCTGAGCCAGCTTCCCTCAGCGGAGTGGAACCGGTGGGGATCCGGTCGGCGACGTGCTAGCCACCTGCTCCGTTCGCCGATCCTGACCGGCGACCTCGAGCACCGTGGAACTCGGCCCGCACCGCCACCGACTTCCGTGGCCGGCCCGCTGGTCGATTCGGACCCCGCGGAAGGCCGCTGTCCACGACTCGCCGGGAGCTTTCTTCTTGATTCTCAACCGTGTCAAAACTACTTTGACTGTCTGGCTTCGCGGCCATGGTGGCATTGGCCCCACGCTGGCGGGCAGGCTCATGGCGGTCGTGCCCGCCGTCGGTCAGGGCGCCTAGGGCGTCGATCAGGTTGCGCATTGAGGCGAAGGTTCCGCGGCGGATGGCCTGTTGGGTAATGATCCCCAGGGAGATCTCCACGAGTTTGAGCCAAGGATCGGCCTGGTCTGCGGATTGTCTTTCAGCGGCACTGTGTGAGCCGGCCCGATGCAACGCGGCAGCGCGCTGGGATAGGTTGAGATAGAGGCCGCGGAGGTCGCGGAGCTGGGCCTGCCGCTGAAGGTCGGTCGCGATGGCGAACCTCTCGACGTGCTGTGGGTCAATGCCCCACTTGCGCCAGATCCGGGCGACAGTGGCGAAGGAGATGCCCAGATGGTCGGCCAGCAGGCGGGATGACCATCGCTCAACCCCGAGGTGCGCAGGCGGCCGCCCGCCATTGGCCAGCGTGGTTGCCACGACCTCGAACTCATCCACCACGACCGGTCGGCCGGGCCGGGGTAGATCGCCGAGAGCGTTGATCCCGCCGGTGGCATAGCGTTTACGCCAGCTAATCACCGTCTGCCGGGTCGATTTGGTCTGGCGGGCGATCTCGGTGTTCGTCAGCCCTTCCGCGGACATCAGCACGATCCGCGCTCGGTGTGCCACGCTCGCCCGCACCGAGGGCGAGCGTGCCAACGCCTCCAGTCGGCCACGGTCGCCGTCGTGCAGAACCAAGGGAGCTGCCACAGACATACCTCATGGTCCCGCAAGCCATACCGTTAAGCAACTATCGACACGGGCCATACGCTGCACCGTCTGTCCTGTACAGACACGGCCTTCGGGGCGCGTCGTTGCTCTTGACACGTACCAGCTCATCCGTGTGGACTAGTGCTCCGCGTCACAGAAAACGGACGCGGTGCCAGGCAACCCCGCGACAAGACCGCGATAAGACACTGCGCCGGCACCGGAGCGAGAGGGGCACACGATGGCGATCGAGTCCGACGGCCACAGTCAAGGCAACCCCCGGATCTTTGAGCTGATCGAAAACGCTCCCAAGGAGGGGAAGAGCCCCACGATCTGGGCATGGCCAGAGGTAGTGGACTGGTTCCGAGTGGCCGGTCAACCGGTACCCGGGCCCTGGCCACCCCACCAGCAGCGTCGGCCGGAGCCCGAGGAAGAGAGCATCCCGGTGGCGGTTGTCGAGCCAGAGCGTGCCGCGCGCCCGGCGGCCGACAGGCCCTCCTCCACCCCCAGTCAGCCCTCCACTCCCAGCCAGCCCTCCGCCCCTCCTCCAGCCCGTTCGTGGCCGGGCGGCCCGGATGACGACAGCTCCCCTCCACGTCATGGTCGAGGGTTGCTGGACACCTAAACGGCTTGACGCTGGCCGACAGTAATCAATCGTCCTTCGTGGAGTCTGAAAGGGACGTCTACGGTGGGCCCGACGCTGTGCAGCTTTCCCGTGGATCGTTGAGGACTATAGGAGGATTGGATGTACCCGTCTCGTTTTCACTATGAGGCGCCATCTTCGCTAGAGGAAGCGTTCAGCCTTTTACAGACATACGGTGACGAGGCAAAGGTACTGGCAGGAGGGCAAAGCCTCATCCCACTGATCAAGCTGCGTTTCGCCGCGCCAGCGGTCATTGTCGACATCAACAACATCCCCGGGCTGGACTATCACGAGGAAGATTCGGACGGGTCACTGCGTATTGGCGCACTGTGCCGGCACCGGACTCTGGAGCGGTCGGAGCTCCTCAGGAGCAAGCACCCCACCATGTCGACCTGCGCGCCGCTGATCGCCGACCCGATGGTCCGCACCCGCGGAACCCTAGTCGGCTCCCTGTGTCACGCGGATCCGCAGGGCGACTGGGCGTCGGTGATGTTGGCATCGGGCGGGGAGATCGTCGCTCGGAGCGCTAGAGGCGAGCGGACCATCCCCGTATCACAGTTCGTGGTTGGAACGTTCATGAATTCGCTGGAGCCGGACGAGATCGCGGTCGAGGCGCGTGTGCCGGCACCGCAAGGCACCCGTTCGGGTACGTACTTCAAGCTCGAGCGAAGGGTGGGCGATTTCGCGACGGTTGGCTTGGCGTTAGTCCTGGAGTCTTCCGGCGGCACCATCAACCGGGCAGGTATCGCGCTCACCGGTGTTGGGTCGAGCAACATTCAATGCACCTCGGCCGAGCAGGCACTCGCGGGTAAGACGCTGAACGAGAGCACGATCGAGCAAGCAGCGCGGCTGGCGGCGGAGGCGGCTGAACCCAAGACCGACGTTCGCGGCAGTGCAGAGTACAAGCGGCACGTCGTGCATACCTTTGTCAGGCGTGCGTTGAGCAGTCGGGCAGCCCGGGCAGCCTGAAGCGGTAACAATGAGATCGGCAGGTTCAAACACCATGGGTGACGTCAAGGAGGCGGCGTGGAAGAGCGACGGGTAAACGTCGTGGTGAATGGGGAACCGAGATCTGTTGATGTCGAGCCTCGGATGCTCCTGATCCACTTCCTCCGCGAAGTGCTAGGGCTGACCGGCTCGCACCTCGGTTGCGATACCACAAACTGTGGCGTGTGCACGGTACTGATGGACGGTTTGCCGGTGAAGTCGTGCACCATATTCGCCGTCATGTGTGACGGGCATGAGATTGAGACTGTTGAGGGCCTCGGCCTGCCCAGTGAGCTCCACCCCATCCAGGAAGGGTTCAGGGAGGAGCACGGACTGCAGTGCGGTTTCTGCACGCCCGGGATGATGATGGCAGCAAAGGCAATTCTCAACGAAAATCCCAACCCGACAGAGGAAGACATACGCTGGGGGCTGGCCGGCAACCTCTGTCGCTGCACAGGATACCAAAACATTGTAAAGTCGGTGCTGTGGGCGGCGGAGAAGATGCGGTCCGAGGCAGCAGCATTTAGTCGCTGACGGCCATAGTCGACGACAAAGGAGATGTGACGTGGCGCAGGCGTTGGACGAAATCAAGATCGGTGGCTTGGGTTCGAGCCGCAAGCGGGTGGAGGACGACCGTTTCCTTCGCGGTAGGGGCAACTACATCGATGACTTCAAGTTGCCCGGCATGGTCCACATGGAGATCCTACGTAGTCCGTTGGCCCACGCGCGGATCAAGTCGATCGACACGAGCAAGGCGTGGCAGCTGCCGGGCGTGCACATGGTGCTTACCGGCGAGATGGCGGCCCAGCACAACCTGGCGTGGATGCCGACGCTGTCTTACGACACCCAACCGGTACTTGCCACCGACAAGGTGCGCTTCCAGGGTCAGGAAATCGCTTGCGTAGTTGCCGACGATCCCTACATCGCCAAGGATGGCTGTGACGCGATCGTCGTCGAGTACGAGCCGCTTCCCGTGATCGTCAACCCTTATCAGGCCGTCGCCGAAGATGCCCCTATCATCCGAGACGACAAGGAAGGGCAGACGGACAACATCTGCTACCGGTGGGAGGTCGGCGACCGGGAAGGCACCGAACGTGCCTTCGCTCAGGCCGATGTGGTCTCGAAGCTAGAGCTGCACTACCCGAGGTCGCACCCCTCGCCCATCGAGTGCTGCGGGTCAATTGCGGACTACAACTCGGCGACCGCAAAATTGACCGTCTACATGACGACCCAGGCACCGCACATCATCCGGGCAGCGGTGGCGATCGTCGCGGAGCTTCCGGAGCACATGATCCGGGTCATCTCGCCGGACATCGGCGGCGGCTTCGGCAACAAGGTCCCCGTCTACCCGGGTTATGTATGCTCGATCCTCTGTTCCATCTTGCTCACCCGACCGGTCAAGTGGATCGAGGACAAGACCGGTAACCTCATTTCGACCCACTACGCGCGCGATATTTACTACAAGGGTGAGCTGGCGCTCCGCAAGGACGGCAAAATCCTAGCCGTGCGGTTCCATGCTGATAGCGACAACGGATCCTCCTTCTCGGACGCCCAGCCCACGAAGTTCAAAATTGGACTGATCCATTCCGCCTTCGCTGCCTACGACATTCCGTTCGGGTACATGACCGCGCAGGGCCATTACACGAACAAGGCCCCTGGCGGCGTCGCATATCGGTGCTCCTTCCGAGTAACCGAAGCGATGTTCTTCCAGGAACGCGCGATCCAGGCCGCTGCCGATGATATCGGCATGGATCAGGCAGAGTTCCGGCGGCTCAACCTGGTGAAGGACGATCAGTTCCCGTTCCGTACGCCCTACGGCTTCTTGTTGGACTCAGGGCAATACGAAAAATGCCTCAACGTGGCACTCGATGCCGTCGGCTACCACGACTTCTTGCGCGAGAAGGAGGAAGCACGTGCGCAGGGTCGGCGGCTAGGGATCGGTATCTCCACCATGACCGAGCCACTCGGTGCCGGTAACAGCCGCGAGTACGACATTCTCGGCATCAAGATGTTCGACGCCGCGGAACTAAGGGTGCACCCGAGCGGGAAGGCGATCCTCAAGATCGGGTCGAAGACCCAGGGCCAGGGCCACGAGACCACGTTCGCCCAGATCGTCAGCCACGAGCTCGGCATCCCGGCCGCCGACATCCTCGTCCAGCACGGTGACACCGACAACACACCATTTGGGATGGGAACCTACGCGTCCCGAAGCACGCCGGTGGCCGGTGCGGCGACCGCCATGGTTGCCCGCAAGGTCCGGGCCAAGGCGAGGAAGCTGGCAGCGCACCTCCTCGAGGTCTCCGAGGAAGACGTGGAGTGGGAGCTCGGCCGCTTCTACGTACGGGGTGCACCTAACAACGGTGTGAGCATCCAGGAGTGCTCGATGGCGGCCTACGGCAACATGCCAGACGGTATGGAGCCGGGGCTGGAGAACAACGCGTACTACGACCCGCCGAATATGACCTGGCCCTTCGCTGCCTACATCGTGACGGTCGAGGTCGATCCGGAGACCGGGGTGTGGGACGTGTTGCGTATGGTCGCGGTGGACGACTGTGGTGTGCGCATCAACCCGATGATCGTCGAGGGTCAGATCATGGGTGGCATGACCGAGGCGTATGCGATGGCCAACATGCAGTTCATCACCTATGACGCCGAGGGCAACTGCGTCGGCTCGAACTACATGGATTACTTACTGCCAACGGCGTGGGAAACTCCGGGCTTCGAGCTTCACGAGGTTGTTACACCGTCACCGCACCACCCGATCGGTGCCAAGGGCGTTGGTGAGTGCGCAGCTGTCGGCGGCCCCGCGGCATTCGTGAACGCGGTAATGAACGCCATCGATGACACGGGCGTGCGCAACATCGACATGCCTCTGATTCCGGATCGCGTATGGGAGGCCATGAAGTACAAGCGTGACATCTCAGGAGCACCGCCTGTCAAATCCGACGCCTAAATAGATTGGATCGATGGGCCGATGACCATGGACGGGTGGGACGTCCTCGAGCATGCCCGCGAGCTGTCGAAGCGGGGTGAGGCGTTCGCGCTGGCCACGGTTGTGTGGCGGCGCGGCCCGTCCTCGGGCAAGGAGGGATGCCGGGCTGTCATCACGCCGACTGGACAGGTGTTCGGTTGGATCGGTGGTGCCTGTGCAGAACCAGTGGTTGTTCGCGAGGCGCGGCACATCCT
>JALZDU010000353.1 GCA_030862405.1 Actinomycetota bacterium
GGGCGAGGGTGACCAGAGCGGCCAGCCGCACGGGCGTGGCGTCGGTGAAGTTGCAGGTGGAACTGGGGGTGAACGCCCAGCCAGATGCACACGTCAAGGTGTTTGTGGGTGGTGAGGTAGACCCCGGGTGCGGTGCCGGTGTTGCCACCGGTCCGTTTCCCGGAGCCCCCTCCCGATCCCGGCGTGCCGTAGGGTAGGCCGCCGACGAGGTGCCAGTGGTGCTGGTCCTTTTCCGACGGCCCCCCTCCGAACCGGACGTGCCCGCTTTCCGTGGCATCCGGCTCTCCAGTGCTTATCGTGGTTGCCGTGTCGAGCATCCGCTGTAGTGAATGTTCTCGTGGCAGGCGCGGCAGACGACAAGGGTCTTGCGGCGGCGTGCTGCCATCCGCGTGGCCCATTCGGGTTGTTGTTTCCGCCCTGTGGGGTTGAGGTCTTTGAGTGCCCGGATGTGGTGCACCTCGACCTGATTCCTAGAATCGCATAGTTCGCAGTGTCGGCCAGAAGCCGTTGAACGAGTTCTGACCGGCGGTTGCTCCAGATGCGTGGCGGGTTGTCGTTGAGGACTGTCGGGGTGGTATCGCGCGCCAGGGAAATGCCGCCCCATTGTGCTACCAGTGGTGCTCGTCCGCCATCGCGGTCCACGGTGACCTGAAGGCCACGGCGTGGACCGTGCTCGGTGGCTAGCACGGCATGGTAGCGGCGGTAGACCTGAGAGACTCTGATCCGGTATTTGCGGGCCAGTGTCTTGGTCAGCGATCGCTCCATGACGTACTTCAGCCGCCCGAGCCGATGGCGGTTGAACGCCAGCTTGTAGTACTGCGCCACACCCCGGAACTCGGCTTGGAACTGGGCGACGATACTGAAGTCAGTATCGACGACTCGTTCCGTTCGCCGGATCGGTTTGCCGTGGTGCAGGTAGGGCGTGCACTTGGCGCGGATGACGTCGACCGGCACCTTCAGCCCAATCGCCGCGTTGATGCTGCGGTGACCGCGATGATCGTGCTTGTGGTCGGCGTGCAACACCACAATCTCATAGCCGAGGAATCGGGCGGGCTGTGTCCGCCCGTGGGTGATCAGGGTCTTGGTTGGCGATAACTCCAGTTTGAGCTCCTCGCGGAGGAACCCGCCGATACAAGCCTTGATCTGCTCGGCTTCCTGCCGGGGTCCGGTGAAGCTCAGCAGCCAATCGTCGGCATAGCGGCAATAGCGTAGCCGTCGGTAGCCGGGATCGTTCGGGTCGCGGGAAGGAAGAGTCTGCATCTGCTTGCGCAGCGTGTGACCGGCCTCCCAGTCTCCCTGCTGTTCCCGTCTCCAGGCACGCTGCCACAGCCGCATGTAGGGGCGATACGGCGTGCGTCGTGCTCCCCGGTTGTGAGCAGGTAGTAGGGTCTGCTCGATGTAGGTGTCCAGCCGGTCCAGGTAGATATTGCTCAGGACGGGTGACACCACGCCGCCTTGCGGACAACCGCTCAGCGTCTGATGGTAGCGCCAGTCCTCCAGGTATCCAGCCTGGACCAATCCATCGATCAGGCGCAGGAACCGGCCGTCGTGGATCTTCTCGGCCAGGATCGATCTCATGATCGAGTGGTCCAAGGATCCGAAACAGTCGGAAATATCGCCCTCGATGAACCACACCGTCCCGTGCCATTGGTGAATGATCTCCTGCAGAGCGGTGTGACACCCGCGACCCGGGCGGAATCCGTGGGAGTGGTCGGAGAACTGCGGTTCGTAGTACGCCTCCAACAGCAGGCGGAGCACTTCTTGCAGTAACTTGTCCGACCACGTGGGCAACCCTAGCGGGCGCTTCTTTGTCGTTCCCTTCTTCTCGATGTAGGTGCGCCGCACCGGAGTCCACCGGTATCGCTCCTGGCGGAGCGCGGTGATGATCGCCTCGATCTTGCCGAGGTTCATGCCATCCACGGTCTCGCTCGTGGCTCCCGGGGTCATCGCGCCTGCATTACGGTAGACCTTCCCGTAGGCGAGCAGGTACAGGTCTGGGTTGAACAGGCAGCGGTAGACCCGTTCCAACGGCAGTCCTCTCGTGCCACGTTCACGAATGATCTCCAGTACGGTTGTGGCGTCTCGCATCTCGCGTACCTCACCGTCGTTGTTGATCTGAAAGCACCTGTGTCCCTTCGCCCTGTGGACGGCTTTCCCGTCCTCCCCGGCAGGTCGTGACTCCTGCGACTACTACGGACACTCCGTGGCCATGGGGCTCGCGCCCTGTAGGCCATCCCGAATTCCTCTTGCGTTGGACGTATCGAGCGTGACGTAGGCGTCCCGTCCGTCCCCTTGAACAGGCTCGTTACCTGTCGCCCACCGACCGGGAGGATTGAGACGACGAAAGTCGGAATCGTCCGATACCGGTGGCCCCGACGTCAGGCGTCGTGTCGAGGGGTGTGCGTCTTCCACCACTGGAGACTAGGCTTCAAACAGTCTGGCCTTCGCCATATCACGCGGGCCTTGCACGGCAGCGCCTTCGACGCCTTCCCAACACTCCGCGCTTTCCCGCCATGCTGTGGTCCCCTCGCGCTTTCGCGTCCAGGTAAGGCGGGTGGCCCAGAGGTCACCTCCTCCCGAACCTCTGCCCCCTGCGGGGGCGATCCAGCGCCGAGTGAGACGGCGCACCCTCTCAGCTCACCGGGCTCCTGTCATCCGGTTCGTGCTGTGGCCGTTCGTTGCTGGATCTCCCATCGCCAGTGTGCGAGGAGCCCCGGCCGGGCTCGCTTGATCTCGGCCAGGGTCCTGCCTGCCCGACGCGGTGCTCGCCGCAGGTGTTTGTACTTGCGGCGGGCCCACCGCACCAGGTACCGGTCGATGTGGATGACAGCGGACAGGCCAATCTCCCTGTAGGCGGACACGAGACTTCCCTTTCTGCGGACAGCTGATCTCCCTGGGC
>JALZDU010000403.1 GCA_030862405.1 Actinomycetota bacterium
CTGCGGATCCGGTCGGGGACCGCACGTACCGCAGTCCCGGTCAGCACCAGGAGCCCGTAGCCGGCCAGCAACGCCAGTAATGGAGTCGCCACCCAGACCGTGAACCCGTCGACCAGGGGATCAGCGACCAGGAACCCGATGGCGCCGGCGGCGTGGGCCCGTCCCACCGCGTCGGCGGGTGCATCGACCGCCAGGTGCCACAAACCGAGCGTCCCCAATGTCAACAACAGGGTGCCGACAGTACGACGGGGTCGGGCCGTCGGGTCGGATTCGGTACGCATCAGGCCCACTGCGACCCCGGCGAGCACCACCGGTAGGGCGAGCGATGCGGTGCCGACCATGGCCTGCAAGGCGTGCCGGACCCCGTCACCGACCGGGCCGCCAGCGGCCCACCACACCGCGGCGGCGGTCACCACAGCGAGGGCGACCAGGCCCAGGGCCAGCCCGTCGCGGCGGTGCGCAGGCTCGAGCCCACGGGCCCGGCCCAACGCACGGACGAGCCCGCCGGCGCCCCGGGCGAGTAGGGGCCACACACCCGCCAGGCCTCGGCCCGTGCGGCCTCGATTTGTGCGGGACAACGGAGAGCGGGCCGGCCGCTGTGTAGTGGACCGTGAGCGCGACCTGCTGGCCGGGTTCTTACTCCGCGACCTTTGAGACCTCTGAGACCGCCGGTTCATCGTGTTCGTGGTCGTCCCTCCCCGGGCATGCCATGCTGCGTGGTCATGGTCGCCTGGAAGGGGGTCACGGCAGCCGCGACACGCCGGAGCAGGGCAGCGCCACGTGTCCCACTGGCGGCCCAGCTTCTGGCCGCGGTCGGTCGCCTGGTTACCGCCATGACCGGCCGCCTGGAGGTGTCGGGGGCGATGCCCGAGGCGCTGCGCAACCGCCCGTGCCTGCTCGCTGCCAACCACATTGGCGTGTTTGACGCAGCCGTCCTGCTGGCGGCCTGTCACCGGCTCGGCGTCGCGCCTCGGTTCGTCACCAACGGTGGGCTATTCGACACTCCAGTCGTGGGATGGCTGCTGCGCCGGGCCGGGCAGCTGCGGGTTGAACCACTTGCCGCTGGCTGCGCGGTACGGGGGACGGCACTGAAGCCGCACCTCGGCTCCGGCGGACCGGTACTGATCTACCCCGAAGGCCGGATCAGCGCCGATCCCGACTTGTGGCCAGATCGCGGCCAGACCGGGCTTGCCCGGCTCGCCCTGGCGACCGAACTGCCGGTGCTGCCGCTGTCCCAATGGGGAGCGCACGAGGTGCTGCCGGCAGCCACCCCACCGGTGCGCAGTCTCTCGGCTCTGATCGGGTTGACCAGGATCTGGCTGGGTACCGTGCGCCTCCGGCACCGGCTTTACTTCCGGGTGTACATCGGCCCTCCAGTCGACTTGACCGGTCTGCACCCTGGGCGACCCGGCGATGCGATGCGGGCGCACGCCAGGATCATGCTGGCGATCACCGCAGGGCTGGCGCCGCTTCGGGCCGACCAACCCGGCACGCCGCACCACGCTGACCCGACTCGTCCCGTGGGCCGACCCAGCCCGTGGCGTCCACCGGATGAAACGCCAGCGTCGCCCGGTCATGGCCGACACACCGAATGATCATCTCGCCTACGTTGGGCGGATTCAGTGCGGGTGCGAGAGCGGTCCAACCCCAGCGACGAGTACCTCGAGCCCAGACTCGAAGCGTTCTTCGACGCTGCCCTCAGTGAGCGGTGGGCGAGCGCCAAGAGGTGGGGAAGCTGTCGGCGGGCAGTGCCGCGAAGTAGTCGCGGATCTGCTGCGTCCGCTTGGCTATCGCGGCGGCTTCAGGGGCATCGCCTGCCCAGGTGCCCGCCTCCGGCGCCAATGCCGAGACGTAGGTGGCGATGAGGTCGCCCGCGAATGCCGTGACCGATCGGATAGCCCACCCGAACGCAGGACGGACAACATCCCCTCCATGATGCACCTACCAGGTCGGCACCGACGACGTGGTGGACCCGATGGCACGCTGGACCACCCACTACCGCGCCACCGACTCGACGCGGTCCTCGTCCACCCTGACAG
>JALZDU010000415.1 GCA_030862405.1 Actinomycetota bacterium
GCGGTGCGTTCGGCGGAGAAGCCGATCCCGCCGGTGGTCGAGACGACCCGCGGGGCGTCGGAGACGGCCAGCACCGCGGCGAACCCGACGCCGAACCGGCCGACGCTCTCCGCGCCGGGCGCGGTGAACTCTCGGACGGGCAAACGTCCCGGCAGGCGGGTTATGCTCGGCGACCTGAAATGACGATCAATCATGCGGTCTCGGTGTTGTCCGCGTTCTACGACTTCCACCTGTTGAGCGAGCCGGGACCGGTGGTCTCGCCGGTACCGCCGCAGTCCCGCGATGGGCACCGGTTGCAGGGCCATCACAATCCACTCGAGCCGTTCCGGCTGCACCGGCGTGGCGCCTACCGGCAGAAGCAGCCTGAGGAGGTCGTGGAGGACATGTTCAAGGCGCTGGACTGCAACCGGGACTGCGCCCTGTTCGCGATGTTCTTGTCCAGTGGCGCCAGGGCAGGGGAGCTACTGGGGGATGTCGGTGGGTGACGCCCGGCCCGGTGACGGGCGCATCTACGTGCAGTCCAAGGGGCTGGGCAGAGCCAAGCAGGCGTGCCCGGCCTCACCGGAGGCGTTCGCGTGGTCTGGCGTTGTATCTGGGTGAGCTGACGCAGGAGGGGATGCGTCCCGGTGCGGGTGAGCCGTTGTGGTGGAAAGGCGCTATCCGTTGCGCCCGTTGCCATACACCGCGCTGCGGGCGGTGCTGAACCGGATCAACGCTCGGATCGGAGCAGACATCACGTTGCATGGCCTGCGGCACACGCTATGTCAACGGTTGATCGAGGACCCGGGGGTCAGCCTGGTGGACATTCAGCAGGTGATGCGGCATCGGTGGATCACCACGACCAGCGGTTATCTACGTCCTCGGGTCGATGAGGTCATCGCCAGGGTGCAGGAGCACTACAGCCGGCCCACCAAGCCGGTGCCGGACCCGTCGACGGAATGGACCTATGACCAGGACGATCTGGCCGAAAGCGTTCGGGACGGATCGGTGACCCGGCACGGGCGCACCGCCCGCACCTCGACAAGTGCCTGCGACCCTGCCCTGTTGGGCGGTGCGCTCCTTGCGCCGTCGACGCCGCTGGTCCCTGCACCGGAGCACGGTGATGCGCCGCTGCCATCGCGGGCCGGCGCATCGCGGGCCGAGCTCGTCGGGCTGGCCGGCGGGCTGCTGGTAGCGCCCACCGTCGCGCAGCGCAGCCAGCAGCAGGCCGCAGCCGCCCTGGTGCTGGACTGGCTACAAGCCTTCCCCGGTGGTGACTGGCAGGACCGCTGGATCCTGTCCGGCTCCGACGAGCAGGGCTCGGGGTGGGGACCGTCGTGCCTGTCGCCGGGGCGACGCGCCTGGCGTCAGGGTAATCGTCATCGCGGGCCGTCGCCCTTCCCACCCTCGAGGATCATGATCCTGTCAAGATCAGTGGCTCACCCAGGTTGACAGAAAGGGGTATCTCAGTGAGTGTTTAAGCGTCGCCTCGCCCACCAGCGGACAGGAGCCCTGCATGACCGATCCGTTGTTGGACCACGAGACCGACCTCGTGGATCTGACCGATCTTCCGCTGTCCCAGGTGATGACCATGGAGGAGTCGGTGCTGGCACAGTCGCTGCGACGACTCGCCCAGGACGTGGATCAACAGGAGGACATCGTCGCAGGGTTCCAGAGTTTCCTGATGTGAGGTCCACAAATGGGTCGATGCGGGGGTTCATCTTGGTCGGGGAATGGCCAGTCGACGGATTCGACGTGCACGCGATCGCGTGGCGGCCGACACCGTTGAGTCAGTTCGTACTAAAGATGCACGCGCGCTGCAACCTAGCCTGTGACTACTGTTACATGTACGAAGCGGTCGACCAGTCCTGGCGGGACTCGCCCCGGCAGATGTCCGCCGAGACCCTGCGGCGTACCGGGGAGCGCATTGCCCAGCACGCGCGCCGCCACCAACTCGACAAGGTACAAGTGATCTTCCACGGTGGGGAGCCACTCCTGGCAGGGGCTTCGACGCTTGCGCGCTCCGCCACCACCCTGCGCGCTGCGATGCCCGAGGGAACAGCCGTGGCCTTCAGTGTGCAGACCAACGGGACCCTGCTCGACGAAACCGCGCTCGCCGAACTGGCCCGGGAGAACATCCGGATTGCCGTCAGCCTCGACGGTGACCAGGCGACGCACGACCGGCATCGGCAGCGGCCCGGCGGGGCAAGGAGTCACGCGGCGACGGTCCGGGCGCTGCGTCTGCTGTGCAGTGGCAAGCACCGCCCGCTGTTCGCCGGTCTGCTGACGGTCGTCGACTTGACCGCGGACCCCGTCGGTGTCTACGAATCGCTGCTGGAGTTCACTCCACCGCAAGTGGACTTTCTGTTACCGCACGCCAACTGGTCGGCCCCGCCGCTTCGACAGGGTTCGCCATACAACCGCGAGTACGGCGAATGGCTCGCCAGGGCATTCGACCGGTGGTACGGAGCGCCACGACAGGAGACATGCGTCCGGTTGTTTCGTGAGATCATCCATCTGTTGCTGGGTGGCGCGAGCGAGACCGAGCAGATCGGTCTCAGTGCTGCGGCAATGATCGTAGTGAACACCGACGGCGGCCTGGAGCAGGTCGACGCGCTGCGCACGGCCTACGCCGGAGCCGTACAAACCGCGCTCACCGTCTTCGACAACGACATGGACGACGCGTTGCGCCACCCCGCGATCGTGGCACGGCAGATCGGGCTGGCCGCGCTCGCCGACTCGTGTCAGCGCTGCCCCGTCCGGCGGGTCTGTGGTGGGGGTCACTACGCACATCGGTACCGGCGTGGAAGTGGCTTCCGCAATCCGTCGGTGTACTGCCGGGACCTGCAGTACCTGATCCGACACGTCGGTGACCGGCTGAGGCAGGATCTCACAACGCTGCGAGACGCTAACCCATGATCGCCCGTCATCGCCTGGTCGCCGCCTCTTTCGACGCGATCGCGGCAGGTCACTCGGATCCGGCCGGGCTGTCGGTACTACGGGACAGTCAACTGAGCAAGCACCTGCTGATGTTGCGCATGATCGTTGACGAGGTTGAGGAAAAGCCGGGACGGCAGGCCGCCCGAACAGTCGGCACATCGACCGTCGCGGCGGGTCTTGAGCTGCTCACCGAGGCGCATCGACACGATCCAGCTGTCGCCACCGGAGTCCTCGCCTACCCCTACGTGGGGGCATGGCTCGTCCAGTGTCTGAGGGAGCTACGGCAACCTCAGGGACGGCCACCGTTGACCCATCTGGCCGAGATCGCCGCCGCAGCGGCGATCCGGCCCAGTCTGGAGTTCGATCTAGACGTGTGGCCTGCGGACGGAACGGTCAGCCTGCCCAGCATCGGCTTGTGCCTCCCCAGGACGGACATCAGCCCATTGCCGGTCCGCCGCAACGCGAATCGCACGACCGTGGGCGACGTCGACATCCCGGCCGACCCATTCCTGGATCGCGTCAGTTGGTACGGCCTGCAGCGGCTTGCCGACCCGACGGCCGTACCGATCCATGTGGTCCTCGACGATCTGGACCCCTACCGGGCGCCGACGGCGATGCACGCAACCAGCCGTCTCCCGCGATCGCGCTACACGGGCTGGCGGGCGCTGTTCGCCGCAACGTGGCGGCTACTGTGCCACGATCACGACGTCTGGGCGGCACAGCTCGCCGAGCTGCTGGTGGCACTTACCCCGCTGGTGGAACAGGTACCCGGGCACGGCATGAGCGCCACCGCGCGCCAGTCATTCGGTGCCATCGCCATTACCTGCCCCGTCGAGCCGCTGGGGTTCGCCGCAGCGCTCTGTCACGAACTCCAACACGCCAAGCTCAATGCGCTGCAGGACCTCGTGGAGCTCTGTGAGCCAACCGACGAACGCCTGTACTACGCCCCCTGGCGGTCAGATCCCAGGCCCCTGACGGCACTGCTGCACGGCACGTACGCATTCCTTGGGGTAGCGGACTTCTGGCAGCGTCGAAGCACCATCGACAACGACGCTCGCGCCCGGTACGAGTTCGCGCGGGTGCGGTTGCAGGTAAGACAGGCTCTCGAGGTACTTCAGACAGCAGCCGGATTCACTACTGCCGGTCGGCGGTTCGTCAGCGGCATGGCGACCTGGGCCGACAGGCTGCTCGCCGGACAGCTGCCGGAGCACCAACACCGGTACGCCGAGCTGGCCAGCGACGACCACTACGTCATGTGGCGGATCAGGAACCTGCGTCCCGATCCGGCAGCAGTGCAGGCCGTCGCCGACGCCTGGCGGGCCGGGCGATCCGCCCCGGCGCTACCTGATCCACGCCTGGTGCCCCAGCCCGAACAGTTCATGCAGAGCAGCCGCGCGCGCCTGCTCGCGGCTGTCGCCGCGGATCGGTCGGCACAGCACCTGACGACCCATGCCCCCTCGATTACTTCCTCGGCCCAGCCAGCCCCTGTGCACGATGGCGATGTCCACCTCGCGGACGGGCGTTACGGCCAAGCCGCCGCCAGTTACCGGAGGGCCTTGTCCGATGACGCCGCGAGCATGGCCGCCTGGTCTGGTTTGTCCCTGGCCCGGCAGCGCATTGCGGACGCTGCCGAGGCCACGATCTGGCGGACCCACCCGGAACTCGTCCACGCCCTTTACCACGCGCTGGCAACTGACAGCGGCGAACCACCCAGCCCCGAAAAACTGGCCAGATGGCTCGCTGCCGCGAGGTGAAACTCGGATCTTAGGTGGGCGGTGGCTCAATGTCACAGTCGATGCGTCGGTGATCCCGAGCCAAGTCGGTGTCGGGATGGCCTGCCCCGAGCACATCGGTGA
>JALZDU010000437.1 GCA_030862405.1 Actinomycetota bacterium
GCGTGTGCTGGCGCCACCCGCAGCCGCGTCAGCACGACGATGAGGCCGTCACCGTGATGACGAAGCTCGCCACACCATGTGCATCTTGAACGACGCCTTCGTCAGCAAAACGAGGGGCGGTCAACACCGCGGCAGGCTCGACCTGGCGCTCCCGGCACGGTGGGTCGATGACATAACCACCTTAGGGTGCCTGCCTGCCCCTGCTCGAGCATCTCGGCGCGGGCGGGCGGGGTGTGGGTGGTCGACGAGACCGGGTTCATCAAGAAGGGCATCCGCTCGGCAGGTGTGCAGCGGCAGTACACCGGCACCACCGGCAAGATCGACAACTGTCAGGTGGGAGTGTTCCTGGCCTACGCCAGCTCCGCGGGTCGGGCGCTGGTGCACCGCGAGCTGTACCTGCCCCGGTCCTGAACCGAGGACCGGGATCGGTGCCGGGACTCGGGGATCGGCGATGAGGTGAAGTTCGCCACGAAGCCGCAGCTGGGCATCGCCATGCTCGCCCGGGCGCACGTCGCGGGAGTACTGCAGGGGTGGGTGAGCGCGGACGAGGCCTACGGGCAGAACCCCGAAGTTGTCGTAGACACCCCCGTCGACGATATAGCTGACCGAATCCACGGGAAGCAGCCCGGCCTTCGTGTGCAGTCGTCGCGCGCCACCTGGGCCACTCACCCGGTCTGTCTGAGGCACCAGGTCGGGCGTCCCGGCGGGTGATCAGCGGTCCTTGTGGTAGATGTATGGTTGAGGTAGTTATAGGTCTCGATGCGTTTGCCCCGTATCGCCTTGTCGAGTAGATCTGCTGCGGTCTCGGCCACGCGGCAGGAATCCTGGACCACGGTGGCCCGCAGTGGTGTCTTCCGTGAATCAATGAGGGCCTTGGCTTCCGGTATTCCGTCGACGCCGACGACCACCACCGATCCATCATTTCCGATGCCGGTCATGACCAGGGCGTCGACCGCGCCCAGTGCCATCTAGTCATTCGTGCAGAATATATAGTCCGGAACCGCTCCGGCGCGGAGATGGTCATATACGAGATCACGGGCGCGCATCCTGATGAAGCTGCCGTCCTCGACGCCGATGATTTCGGTGGTGTGAATTTACTCCCGTAGTCGGTTGACGAACTCCCGCTGACGCCCACGGTGCAGTTCGGCTCCAATCACCAGTACGCGAGGGGGGAGGATGTGCGAGGTCTTGGCATGCTCGGCCACGTAGTCCGCGGCACAACGTCCGATAACGTCCGGGTCATAACCCACGAACGCCACGTCGGGTGGGTACTCCTCATCGCTTCCGAACGGATCGATGTCTACCATGACGATCGGATAACCCGCCACGGTGCAGAACTCCTCTCATGTCGGAAACGCTCGGGTTCCACCGGGCTTATGATTCCTCCGATGCATTTTTGGTAACGGTCGGTCAATTCCCGTAAGTGCCGCGATTGTCCAAAGCGGACGTAGTCCCGTTCGGGGATCGGGATGGGCTGGTGCCGGCAACGCTTGAGCTGGTCGTTCACCTCGCGTAGTTTCGCCTGCATCCGTTTCGAGATTGTGATGCGCCTGAGCCAGAACCGTCTGCTCCCGCCCGACGACCGGCTCGAAGATCAACCAAAGCGGCAAAAGTCCTGACCGCGCTGGCTGTCATTCACACCCGCTTCCGTGCCCCACGCTCCTCCAAGATCCGCCGCACGCTCTTGAGGCTGATGCCATACCGCCTGGCCAGCGACTGGGCCGTGTCTCCCGCCAGGTACTGCTTGACCATGGCGTCCGGATCACTGGCTGCCAGCCGACTGCTAAGCCATCTGAGTGACGGTGGGGCTCAGACCTCCGGAATCGACTGAGGGACACGCCCGTGACGTGGCCTTCCGTGATCGCACTATTCCCGAAAGTAGTTGAGGTTTGAGGCAGTCTCGGCGGGCGGATCACCTATACAACGCGGTCGATTGCGCCTCGGCGACCGCCACCCCCACCACCTACAAGATCGTGTGCCGCGAGCACAGGAAGGAGAAGCCGATGTAGATCGGGTTCTGCTGATGTGTGTAACTGTGCAGGAGATGGAGATAGGTCCTCCGGAGCCGTCTTGCAGGAGATGGCTTCAAACCACCGCATGCTGCGTCGGTCAAGAGCCGGGGTGGTGAGCGATGCGGAAACGGCGTGCCGGGAGCGCGTCAGGTGTGGATCAAGAAGGCGAGCGCGAGCGAACCACCGTTGAAGTGTCGAAAGTTCAGACGGCATCAAAACCGGGGGCTGGTCTTGTCTCTGGGATGAGTCTGGGGGATACCTGCTTACCGCCCAGGTGGTGTCCGGCATGTAGGTGGCGCGAGCTTGGTCCGGGCTTCTGCACGGAAACGCGGGAACCTGTCGTCTC
>JALZDU010000485.1 GCA_030862405.1 Actinomycetota bacterium
GTACTTGATGGTGCAAGTTCCGCCGCTGGTTGTGATGAGTGGGATCTCGAAACGCTTTGGTGGGGTTATTGCCTGTGAGGATGTGCATATCACGGTGCTGGCCGGTGAGGTACATGCGCTGCTTGGAGAGAATGGTGCGGGTAAGTCGACCTTGATGCGCATTTTGTCTGGCGACATTACCGAGTTTGACGGAGCCATTGAGATCGGTGGGTCTCGGCTACAATTCTCCGGACCGGCGGATGCCCAGGCAGCGGGGATCGCGATGATCAGCCAAGAGCTCGACCTGGTGCCTGGGCTGTCCGTTTCGGACAACATCTTACTTGGTAGAGAGCCCCGCACCCGGTTGCGTTGGGTGGACCGTCGGCGCATACAAGAGCAGGTGCGCTCACTGTTGGCGAGCATTGGGGTGCGGCTGGATCCGGGGTGTGCGGTCGAACGGCTTCGTAGTGGTGAGCAGCAGCTGGTCGCCATCGCTAAGGCGTTCTCATTGCGGGCCCGAGTGCTGATCATGGACGAGCCTACGTCCGCGTTGAGCAGCGCGGAGGTCGACCGGCTATTTCATGTGACCCGTCAGCTGCGCCGGGAGGGGGTGGGGGTCGTTTATATCTCACACCGCATGGATGAGATCACCAAGATCGCGGATCGGGCGACAGTGCTTCGCGACGGTCGGGTGGTGAGTACCTTTAACCCGGAGCGCATGACGACTGCTGAGGTTGTTGAGTCTATGGTCGGTAGGCCGGTGCAGGCGATGTTCCCCAATGCCCCAGCGGGCATTGGGGAGGAGTTGCTGCGGGTTGAGGGGCTGCGGGTACGCCCGAAGCACAGGCTACCGGGCCGTCGTGAGCCGGATGGTATCTCGTTTTGTGTACGAGCTGGGGAGATTATCGGCTTGGCCGGGTTACTGGGATCGGGTCGTACTGAGCTGCTTGAGACGCTGTTTGGTGCTGGCGCAGTGGGTGAGTGGGCCGGCCATGTGCTGTTAGGCGGCCGGGAGTTCTGTCCGCGTGGTCCCCGGGATGCGTTGCGCGGGGGGGTAGCGTTCGTGCCGGAAGATCGGCGGACGTTCGGTCTGGTGTTGTTCCACTCAATTGTGGCTAATACGGTGCTGGCCAGTGTGAAGCGGATGTCGAGAATGGGCATTGTCTCATCCCGGACGGAACGGTCTGTCACGGTGCAGGCCGCCGGTCGGCTGCGGATCCGACTCACTGCGGTTAACGCCCCGGTGGGGAACCTGTCGGGCGGTAGCCAGCAGAAGGTTGTGCTGGCACGGTCACTGTTGACACAGCCTCGCCTACTGTTGCTTGATGAGCCGACGCGGGGGGTGGATATTGAGACCAAGGCTGAGATTTATGCCCTGCTCGGCGAGCTTGCCGGGCGTGGGCTCGGCGTGCTGCTGGCCTCCTCGGAGCTCCCTGAACTGATCGGTATCTGCAGTCGAGTTGTTGTCTTGCACTGCGGTCGCAGTGTCGTCGAGTTCGGCACCGAGTCCGCCGCCGAGGCCGACGTTCTCGCCGCCATGATGGCCGGCAAGGACGAAAGTGACGGTCAGCCAGTTGGAGGTCCCCGTGCCGAGGACGGGTGAGGCTCCCACTACTGCAGGGCCGGTGCCACGTCGCAGACTCGGCCGCTGGCGCCGGGAGTGGATGGGTTGGTTGGTGCGGTTCCAGAGTGTGCTGGGGCTGGTCGCGGTCTTCGTCGGCGCGGTGCTGACTTCCCCGATCCGCAACGGTGAAATCGTGTTCCTGACTGGTCACAATTTGGCTAGCGTGGTCCGGGGTGTCGCTGAGCTGGGAATCCTCGCGGTCGGCATGACGTTCGTGATCCTGATCGGGGGGATCGACCTGTCGGTGGGCGCGGTACTCGGCCTGTCCGCGGTCGGCTCCGCGGTACTGCTGATGAATAGCGATCTGCCGCTCATTCCCGCCGTGCTGATCGTGCTGGTGATCGGTCTGGCGTTTGGGGTCCTGCAGGGTCTCGCCGTCGCGTTCCTGGGCATCCAGGCATTCATCGTCACGCTGGCCGGTCTGCAGATCGCACGTGGCTTGGCCAGGCTATGGTCGGGAGGCCAAGGTGTGGCCATCGTGTACGGCGACGGGCGTGGCGAGGCGCCCGTGGCCTTCTCGCTGCTCGGTGAGCGCACATTTAACG
>JALZDU010000072.1 GCA_030862405.1 Actinomycetota bacterium
GTGGCGTAGGTGGAGAACTTGTATCCCTTGGTGTAGTCGAACTTCTCCACCGCACGGATCAGACCCAGGTTGCCCTCCTGGATCACGTCGAGGAATGGCATGCCGCGGCCGGTGTAGCGCTTGGCCAGCGATACCACCAGGCGAAGGTTGGCTTCTAGCAGGTGGTTCTTGGCGCGCTCGCCGTCGCGGACGATCCAGCGCAGGTCCCGGCGCAGCTGCGGGGACAGCTTCTCGGTGACGTCGTCGGACCTGCGTACCCGCTCGGCGGCGTAGAGACCGGCCTCGATGCGCGTGGCGAGTTCGACCTCCTCCTCTGCATTGAGCAGCGCGATCTTGCCGATCTGCTTGAGATATTCCCGTACCGAGTCGGCCGATGCGGTGAGTTCGGCGTCCTTGCGGGCCTGCCGCAGCGCCTCGGACTCCTCCTCGTCCCAGACGAGATCCGCCGGCTCCACGTTGTCCACCGGCTCCTGCAGATCCTCGGCGTCCTCCAAAGCTAGCGCGAGGCTGTCATCGGTCGGGTCGATCGACGTCGAACTGGGCTCACCGGCCCCGTCCACCTCCTTGACCGGCGCCTCCTGCGTCTTCTCTGGTGCCTTAGTTCCTCGGCGGCCTACGGGATGCGCGGCGACGCTCACCATCCTGACCTCCTAACCCGAATTCCGACGACACCGATGATCTCCGATCTAGCCACAGTCACCGTCGTCGAAGGGGAACTGTAGCGACCGCATCACCGCAGCATCGCGCTGAGCCGCCGGGTGTCGATGCTCCGCAGTGTCGTGGCCACCAGCCTGGTGGAACAGATCCCGGGATGGCCGCTCAACCGGCTTGACGCTCTCGACGCCGGACGCCACCTGCTGCCCGTCTGCCTGCCCGGGTGTGCGGAACAACCTGCCGTCATGGCCGTGCGGTGTTGCGTGATCAGTCAAGTTGCGCCCTTCGTCGTCGTGAGTGCTGGTGGGTCGCGAGTATCCGCCGCGTGACGTCGCGGTGTGGTGTCGTGCCACGTCGTCGGACTCACTGCGGTGCGTCGTACACCGCCTCGAAAGCGATCGTCCGTAGCATCCCGATCAGTTCCCGCATCGCGGCGATCGCCTGGTACTTATCTCCTACGGCGGGGCTCTCCCCGGCCCGCTTGATGTCTGCCCACAACCCGTCCACGTAGTCATAGAGCAGCTGGCGGGCTTCTAGCTGCCCAACCCGACTGGCCTCGCTCATCCGGACGAGACGGGCCTGATCGAACCGGCCAAACGCATCGGCGAGGTCATGCACGGTGCGTTGATGCTCCACAGCTAGCCGCCCTCTTTCGTGACCCCGTGACCATACCGCACCTGGAGTGCCCTCACGCGTTGTGTCGGCGTGATCAAGTGCCGGGAAAGATCAAGTGTCGGGAAAGTCGGGGGTGACCATGACACGGAGGGCGTTGGGGACGATGCGGATGCGTACCGGGGTATGTCCGCGTATCTCGCCGTCGATGTCAAGCGGTAGCGGTGGGTCGGTTTCCAGGTGTAGCTCGTCGGTGGCCAAAAACGGCGCATCGGTGAGGGTGCGGCGCCGTCCGGTGAGGACGTGGCGAACGGTGGCGGCCAGCAGGTGCCGCCGTGCGTGGGCACCGAGCGCGTAGGCAAGCAGTAGCCGGTCGTCCGCGCTGGCGTCGTGGGTGATGGGGGTGCCTGCGTGGAAGCTGCCGTTGGCGATGTTGAGCTGATGTGTGCGCAGTTGACGGGTGTGCCCGCCGGCAGTCGTGATGCTGGCGTGGAACGCTTGGTGCCCTGGTAGACGGGTCAGGGCGGTGAGTGGGTAGGCGGCCCGGCCGGCGAGCCGTTTGAGGGCGGCCGGCACGTGGGTGGCGACCTGTGCCGACACGCCGACGGAGACGAGGTTGGCGAACAGGTGGTCGTCGACCTGACCGAGGTCGACGTCGGCGACCTTGCCGTTGGTGAGCACGGCGATGGCGGTGCTGAGGGTGAGCGGGACGCCAAGGGTGCGGGCGAAGTTGTTGGTGGTTCCCAGTGGCAGCACACCTAAGGCCATGTCCCGGTGGGCAAGGTGGCGGGCGGCTTCACTGATGGTGCCGTCCCCGCCGCCGGCGATGAGCAGGTCCGGTTGCCGGGCGATCGCGGCGGTGAGGGTAGTGGTGAGTTGGCCGGGTTGATCGACTCCGAAGCAACCCAGCAGGTCGAAGCCGGCCGCGGTGAGCTGCTCATGGGCGCTGTGAAAACGACGTTGGCCGCGTCGAGAGCGGGTGTTGACCACCAGCACCGCGCGTCGGTCACAGCGGATCGCAGTCTGTAGATCCGTTTTGCTGCGCATCGGTGTCGCCGGCAACGGTAGGGCAGCGGGCAGCTGCTGCGGCAGGGGCGGTGTCTCGTGGTTGCTCACCGGCGGCTCCTCGTGAAGCAGCCAGGCTACCGCCGCCGAGACGAAGCTGATCGAACTCGCGCAGGAGTGGTTACTGGCCGCGGCTGGCGGGATCCACCCTTGCCCACCGGAGCAAGTCCGTCATCGTGAACGTGCGAGGGGTCTTACGCGGCAGAGATGGCCGGAACCCGGTATTGAGGTAGGAGGACTTGTCGAGCTGAAGCATCCCGATGATTGTCTCGGTGACGATCCGGCCACCAGCGGGCCAAGCCGCACGCCGTTGGTGAAGACGCTGGCCTCGCGCAGGATGTAGTACCACAGCGGCGTCTGGCGTCGAGGCCGAGGCCGTACTCGCGTAATTCGGGGAAATGGCTCCACCCGAGGACGGGTGCCCCGGTGGACGCGGCGATCCGCTGGCCGGACGGCATCGACCAGGTGAGGTGCCGCAGCAGGTTTCGCTGCGGCAATGACGTCGGCGCGTCCCGACTGGCGATGGCCGCGAGTGGCACTGGAACAGCGGTGTGGAGATGCTCGTGTCGATCAGCTTGTTTGGTCGCACGTGCTGGGTCTGGTCGCCGCCGAAGTCGAAGAATGTCTGCCAGCCGATGAACCGCCGCGGTGCGCGCGCTCCACCGCGCAGGTCGATCGGGTCGGCCTGGCCTTCGGCGGCCGGATCGGAGATGAGCCGGTCGGGGTTCCGTGGCAGGTCCTCGAACAGCCCGCCGTGGCCGAACCGGAGGGTGGCACGGTCTGAAACCCGGTAAAGCTGTGGGCTGACCGACGGCCCGCCGCCGTACACCGAGTCGAGGTCGAGTCTGGGAACACGCGTATTCGGCGTCTGTGCAGGATCGGTCACCACGCCGAGCCGCGAAGCGTTGTCGAACGTGACGTCGTGGTCAAGGAACTGCCCGACGAACGTGGTGCCCGCGGTCATGTTGCTGACGTCCTGGTCGGCGTTGTCCGGGGCTGAGTTCCGGGTTGGTGATCAGCCGGACCGGGCCCTCGCTCAAGGGGTCCTTGGTGTCCAGCAGCCCGCCAGGCTTGCCGATGTCCATCATCGCGTTCTGGACGGCCGTGGACTGCGGGTCGGCAAACGCCGGAAGCTCGAACATCCGGCTGAACCGAGGATCCGGGGCTGAAGTAGCGACCGGTCCCTCAACCATCTCGGCAAATGCCGCGACGTTATCCAGCGTGAGTACGCCGGCCACACCAACGCCCAGTCCCGCCAGGAATCGACGTCTGCCGATTCCACCGCGTTGGGCGGCGGGTTGGTGACCCGTCCTCATCATGCGTTCCCTCCGGAACTGTCAGCTCTTGTTCATTTGCGGGTCGGCAGTCCTACACTTAAACGTGGTGTCGGCCGGCTGCTGACTTGGCATAACCGATTCGTAAAATTTCAGGCTTCGATTAACTCGGGCACGCTTGCTGCACTATGGGCAGCAAGCAGCAGCGCCGCAAGGGACGTGCAGGTTAACGTTCGATAAATGGGTTCAACCGGCCGCGGCGAGCGATGGTGCAACTACTGAAACTGGCATCATGTCGATGTCTCGTTGATCGTATCATGATAGGGGTTTCCCCTGCGGCCAGTCCGGGAAGCGAAACCTTTCACCGGAACGCCGACGAAATGTACCTGCGCGAGCATGGTCAGCCCCGTAGGGTCACGGTGTAACCACCACGTGACCGCGGGAAGGTGTGAGATGTCCAGCCACAACAATCCCCGCATCGACACCCTCGCCGTCCATGCGGGCGAGCGCCGGCCAGGGCCCGAAGGTTCCGTAGTTTTCCCGATCTACCAGGGCACGGTGTACGCAGTCGAGCCGGGGACGGACTACCACGACATCCGATATATCAGGCTGAACTCGACACCCTCGCAGGTCTACCTGCACGACAAGCTGGCCGCGCTGGAGGGCGGTGAGGCCGCTCTCGCGACCTCGTCAGGAATGGCAGCGGTAACGACGATCCTGCTCAGCCTGCTGCGCGCTGGCGATCATCTGCTCGCCAGCGACTGCCTCTACGGCGGTACCCACGACTTCCTCACCCATCACGCCGACGACCTCGGATGGAGTTACACGCTCGTAGATCCGGGCCGTCCCGAAACATGGGAGACTGCCCGAACCGCCCATACCCGGGCGTTCATGGTGGAGACGATCAGCAATCCCCTCATGCGGATCGGACGGCTGCGTGAGGTGGCCGCCTTCGCTCGTCAACACGGGCTGACCACAGTGATTGACAACACTTTCGCCAGCCCGGTGAACTTTCGGCCGCTCACCATCGGTTTTGACCTCTGTTTCCACAGCGCCACCAAGTATTTGAACGGTCACTCCGATATCGTGGCCGGCAGCGTCGCCGGTAGCACCGAGTTGGTCAACCGCGTGCGCCGGACACTCAATCACTACGGTGGAAGCCTGGATCCGCACGCCGGATTTCTTTTTGCTCGCGGCCTCAAGACTCTGGCGCTGCGAGTACGCGCGAGTAATGACAACGCCATGACACTGGCCCAGTTCCTGTCCGAGCACTCCAAGATCGTCGAGGTAAGTTACCCGGGCCTGCCCTCCCACCCTGATCATGCCCACGCCGCAGAGCTGTTGTCCGGCTTCGGTGGGATGCTGAGCTTCCGGCTGGCCGGCGGTACGGAGGCCGCGGAGGGCTTGTTCGAAGCACTGCGGCTGCCGTATGTCGCGCCGAGCCTCGGTGGGGTGGAGACATTGATCACTCGGCCGGCGACCACGTCCCACGCCGGGATGAGCCCTGGTGATCGCGAACGGACCGGCATCACCGACGACCTGGTACGGGTGAGTTGCGGCGTCGAGGCCTTCGAGGACCTCGTCGCCGATTTCGACCAGGCGCTGGCCAAGGTCTGACGCGCGGCGAGGGTTTGAGCGCTGTGGGCGGGCCTGGGCTGGCGACTGCGTCCGGGCCCGCCCACAGCTCATGATCACGTCGATGGCGCCGGGCCTATGATGAAGAAGGTTGCCCCGTGCGGGTCAGCGATCCCCGCCATCCGTCCGTACGGCGTGTCGAACGGCTCGGCCAGGATGCTGCCGCCGGCCGCGCTGGCGCTGGCCGCCGCCGCGTCGGCATCGGGCACCAGGAAGTAGGCCAGCCAGTGCGGCGGGGTGCCGTCCGGGGCGCCCATCATCCCGCCGATGCCGCCGACCGGCTCGCCGTCTCGGGCCGCGTCGAAGTGGATGGTCGTGTAGTCGGGCCCCTCGCCATCGACGGGTTCGTAGCGGTAGCCGAAGACTGAGGCATAGAACGTGCGGCCGGCTTCCGGATCGGGCAGTCGCACATCGGTCCAGACCAACGATCCAGGCTCGCCGTAGACTTGGGCGCCATTCGTCCCGGCGGCCTGCCATACGCCGAAGACCGCACCCACCGGATCCTGCGCTATGCACATCCGGCCGTTGCCGGGAATGTCGAACGGCTCGACCAGGACCGTCCCGCCGTTCTCACCGATCAGTTTCGCGGTACCGTCCGCATCGTCGCTGGCCACGTAGACGGTCCACGCCGAGGGCTGGCTCTCAGCCTGTAGTGGGCCGATGGCGGCCGCGGCGCGGCCGTCGACCTGGCAGATGTGGTAATGACCGAACTTCTCTCCGCTGTCGAAGAAAGACCAGCCGACGACGGCGCCGTAGAACTCCTTGGCGGCGTCGAGGTCGGGTACAGACAGATCGACCCAGCAGGGCGTGCCGGGGGGCCATGGGTCAGTCCGGGTAGGCATGATGTACCTCCGCGTCGGGGGTCGGGCGTCCACAGCAAAGCACCGACCACCGACAAAAACAGAAGTTCGCCAAATCGAACTCGGTACCGACCACGCCGCGCCCGCCGCATCCGGCAGGCCGATCCACCGTGACGTCCACGTGGCCGGCGCTGGCGTCGGCGGCCTGGGCACGGATTCGACCACTTTCCGGCGCAGGAGACTCTAGTGGTAAAACACCAAGGTGCCGTTGAGCGACACCAGTGGAAAGGTGGCTGTATCTGCAAATCAGTCAGTCAGAATACATCATTACTGTCCCGGCATACTACTGCGATCCGTGCAATACGCGAATAAAGTAGATCTGCCTTTTCCGGTGGTGATGCCACGTACATACGGCGTGGGCCATCGGGACGCCGAACTGGCGATCACCCCCGCCTGCTTGGCCGAGTGCCTGCGTCGCCACTGCCGTTGCCGCGATAGACGGTGCCACCGGCGAGGGCGCAACCATCACGGTTGCGCCCTCGATGTGCTTGGGAGCCACGGCATCAGCGTGGTAGCAGGGTCTCTACCGCACCGCAGTCAGCCGGATATTAGCTGGTTAGCGGTTCACACGACGTCGGCCGTAGGCACCGGCGGCCAGCGCAATTCCGACGGCGGCGATCGCCACCTGCATCACGATCTCGATCCAGTCGATGCCGCGTGTGACAGCGACCCCGAGGTACTGGGCGACCAAGGTGCCCAGTAAGGCGCCGATGGCGCCGATGACAATGGTGAGCCAGATGGGGATGGCCTGCTTGCCGGGCAGGACCAGGCGGGCTAGCACACCGATGATCAAGCCGACGACGATGGCGGTGAAGATGCCGGTGACTGTCATGCTGCTCCTCCGTCCGGTAAAAGGCATGAGGGCTGTGCCACATGTCTCATTCATCGCATACCCCCTCAAGCCCGACATCACACCTTCGCGTCGGTGGTGCCGGAAGGGTGGTCGTATTGCGATCCCCGAGACGGCTACGGTGACTCCTCTACCTGATGGCCAGGCTGCGCGCCGTGTGGCGTATGCGCTTGCCGTCGAGTCGCTTGCTCAATGCCGTCGCTGGGATGAGTTGGTCCTCGACTCGCAGCCACGAATCCCGACCGTCGGCGTAGCCCAGTTCATACGTGACCTGGCCCAGCCAGACACCCTCGGCAGTCCGCCACCACCGGTATAGCTCACCACGGACCCGCCCAGTCCAGGCCAACCCATCCCCCACGGTGCGCCGCCGGTTATCCGGGGGACGCGGGTACAACAGTTCCAGATGAACCCAGACCGGCGTCGTCGGCACCACCGGCCCCCGGTGTGGCATGTCGAACTTCATCGGACCAAGGGCCACGGCGTACTCCCGCACAGGGGTCGATGGATTCGATCCTGGACGCGGGGGAGCGCGTACTACTTCAGGATAAGCCGATCACCTCACCGTTGGACAGGTTCGAAAAGGAATACATACAGTGTAGAAACGATTACTGTCTGGATACAGGCAAGCGTGTTCTTGACAGGTCTTGTGGAGGGGTCGAAGCTGATCATAACCGAGGGTAGGGGGACGAATGCGGTTCGATACCGTGCGGGCTGATCGTCGGTGGGCGAAGTCCAGACGCTGACCCTGGGACTTATCGCCGGGGTCGCTATCTTTCTCGGGTTACCGCTGGGTCGGCTGCGGAGCCCCCGTCACAGTCGCACGATGCCGGGCACGCGAGTGTTCCTCAACGCCATCGCGCTCGGCATTCTCATCTTCATAGTGTGGGACCTGTTGACCCATGCTTGGGGGATGATCGGCGCCACGCTGGGCGATGTGCAGGATGGTTCGGGCGGGGTGGGTCTTGTCATCGGGCTCGGTGCCCTGTGTTTTGCCGGGCTGGGCGTGGGCTTGTTGGGTTTGGCCGCCTACGAGCACTGGCTTACCGGGGATAGCGAGGAGCCCATTTTCTTGGGTCCTGGTGCGATGGCTGTCAATGAGCTGGCCATTCGCTCCACTGGATCCTGGACAGTGGCGCATCGGCTCGCACTGCTGACGGCCGTGGGGATCGGCTTACACAACTTCAGCGAGGGTCTCGCGGTTGGTGGCAGCGCGGCCCAGGGCGAGATCGCGCTGGCCGCCCTGCTGGTGACCAGCTTCACCATTCAAAACGCCACCGAGGGGTTCGGAATTGCGGCTCCGCTTGCCGCTGACGATGAGCGGACTGAGTGGCGCTTCCTGCTGCTGCTAGGCCTGATCGGCGGCGGGCCCACCGTGCTGGGAACCGCGGTCGGGCACGAGTTGACCAACGACGCGGTAAGCATGGTTTTCCTGACCTTGGCGGCCGGCTCGATCCTCTACGTGATCATCCATCTAGTCGCGATCGCCCTCGCGGGCGGTCATCGGCGTCTGCTTTATTGGGGCGTGTGGGCGGGTCTGGTCGCCGGCTTCGTCATCGACATGTTGCTCACCGCTGCCGGTGCCTAGCCTCAAGCCACTGCCGGTGTTTGCCGCATCAGGTACGCCAGAGGGATAAGACTCTGCAGTCGTGACGAGAACTGAGCCGCGCAAGCCGTCGACAAGATCCCGGGGCTTCCGCGCGGACCTGACGGCTGTGGGGAGCGCCGCGTTGCTCGTCACGGCGGCGGCAGTGGTCGGCGTTGAGCTGCTTCAACAAGGGGCGCCGCTGCACGTAGACGCCCCACCACTGGGCGCGCAGTGGCTGCCGCACGTCGGCAGGGGAACGGTTCCCGCGGTGCTGATCGCGATTCTCGTCATCCTGCGCGGACCCGAGCTGGCCGCCCGGTTGCCCTGGCGACCGCTGCTCGGTATCTCGACGGTCGCGGCGCTGACCTGGACGATGAGCCTGGCCCTGATCGACGGGTGGCAACGCGGTGTCGCTGGTCGGTTGACCACCGACACCGAGTACCTGCACGACGTTCCTAGAGTCAGCGACGTCGGTGCGATGCTCCGGATCTTCGCCGAGCGGATACCGGGCCTGCAGCCTGAGTCCTGGACCACGCATGTGGCCGGCCATCCCCCCGGGGCACTGCTGGTCTTCGTCGGCCTGGATCGGATCGGGCTGCCCGGGGGAGTGCCGGCGGCACTGCTGTGCGTGCTGGTCGGGTCGACGGCCGGGATCGCAGTGGCGGTCACGCTGCGGGCACTGGGCGCCGAAGCTGCCGCCCGGGCTGCGCTGCCGTTCAGCGTTCTGTTTCCCGGAGCCATCTGGATCGGGGTGTCCGCGGACGGCCTGTTCGCCGGCGTGCTGGCGTGGGGAGTGGCCCTGCTTGCCCTCGGTGCCTCCCGCGCCAGGCTCGACGTGCTGACCGTTGTCGCGTCCGCGGCCGGCGGGCTGGTTCTCGGCGCCAGCTTGTACCTGTCCTACGGGCTGGTGTTGGCGGGCTTGCTCCCGCTGGCCGTCGCGATCACCACCCGCCGGATCGTCCCGCTGCTGGTGGCCGGCGCCGGTGTCGTCGCCGTGGTGGCGGCCTTCACCGCCGCGGGCTTCTGGTGGTTCGACGGGTATCAACAGGTGGTCATCCGGTACTACCAGCCGGGTGAGTACGGCCTGGAGCGCCCGTACAGCTATTGGGTCTGGGCCAACGTGGCGTGCCTGGCGGTGGTGCTCGGACCGGCCGGGGTGGCCGGGTTGCGCCGGGTGTTCACTCCGGGGCAAGGCCAACCGCGCGCGCTGCTGGCACTGTGCGTGGCGGCGGCACTGGGGGTGCTGGCCGCGGACCTGTCCGGGCTGAGCAAGGCCGAGGTGGAGCGGATCTGGCTACCGTTCGCGGTCTGGTTGGTCGCTGGGGCCGCGCTGCTCCCCGCGCGGCATGTCCGCTGGTGGTTAAGCGCTCAGGCGGTGATCGCGCTGGCGATCAACCACCTGCTGCTCACGACGTGGTGACTGGCTTCTGACGAGGACACTGGACGCTGTGCACCTCTTCCGGCGCGCGGGGCGGCGCACGAATCTCGCGCTACTCGTTCTCCTCATGCTGACGCTGGCTAGCGGGGTGGCGGCCTTCGCAGTGGGCAACCCCGGTCCGGCCAGGATCGTCGTGGTGACGCACGGGGTGGCCGGGCTGGCCATCGTCGCGTTGGTTCCGTGGAAAAGCGTGGTGGCGCGGCGGGGCTGGAGGCAGCGCCGGCCGGGCCGCGGCGCCGGGCTCATCCTCGCCGTGCTGGTGGCCATCGTGGTCGGCTCCGGCCTGCTACACACGCTCGGCGGGTTCCGCCAGGTGCTCGATCTGACGCCGATGCAGGTGCACGTCGGTGGCGCAGTCATGGTGCTCGCCGTGCTGCTGGTGCATCTGAAGGTGCACCCGACCCGGCCGCGGCGCACCGACGCGTCGCGCCGGGCTGCGCTCGGTGGCCTCAGCCTTGCCGCCAGCGCGGGCGTGGCCTACACCCTGCTGGAAAGCGCCGGCGGGTTGTTGCGGTTGCCATCCGCCCTCCGTCGACAAACCGGCTCCCATCAGCTCGGTACCGATGCCCCGGCGGCGATGCCGATCACACAGTGGTTCACCGACGCCGTGCCACGCATCGACGCATCGGCCTGGCGGGTGCGGGTGAGCGCCGGCGGTGTGAGCAGCGAGCTCCCGGCTGGCGAGCTGGCGGGAGCGGACACCGTGCGCGCGGTGCTGGACTGCACCAACGGTTGGTACTCCGAGCAGACCTGGCGCGGTACCCGGCTGGACCGGTTGCTGCCGCCTGGCGCCGGCGGCAGCGTCCTGGTCACCTCGGTGACCGGTTACCGGCGTCGGCTGCCGGCCGCGGACGCGCCTGACCTGCTGTTAGCTACCCACGTGGCCGGCGCGCCACTGTCGGCTGGACACGGCGCCCCGGTGCGGCTGGTCGCGCCCGGCCGGCGCGGCTTCTGGTGGGTCAAGTGGGTCACCGCCATTGAGCTGTCCGATGAGCCGTGGTGGCTGCAGTCCCCGTTCCCGCTTCAATAGGACCTGCAGCCACCCACTTCTGTCGGTGACGGCTTGTAGCGTGCTGTTCGTGGCCGTTCGGCAGCTGATTCCCGAGGACCTGGTGGAAGTTCCGGCGGGTCCGGAGCTGGCGCGGATCCTGGCCGGAATCGAGCTGTCGCGGTTGTCAGGTTATGACTGTGTGGAGGTGCTCAAAGCGCAGTACCGGCAGGTGAACCATAGGCGGGCTCGGTTGATGACCACCATGGTCGAGGTCGGGTTGTGCGATATCGGCCCGGACGATCAGCTGCCTCGCAAGGCTGTCCCGGGCGAGTTCGCCGCCGACGAGGTTCGCGCCGCGCTGATGCTGACCCGCCGCGCCGCTGATACCCGTTCTGGTTGACCCATGACCTGTTGACCCGGCTGCCCGGCGTGCACGCCACGATGGATGCCGGGGCGCTGGACGAGCCTCGCGCTCGGGTGTTCTCGGAGTGGACCGCCGAGCTGCACTCGGAGCAGGCCCCAGCGACGACCTCCCACCGTTTTAGGGCGACGTGGTGATCGGTTCACGCAGTGGATCGGTGGCGAACCGGGTGACGCCCTCGGCGAAGCCCACCTGCGCCCGGTAACCGAGCAGCTCAGCGGCCCGGGCGGGGTCGGCCGTTACATGCCGCACATCGCCGGGCCGGGCACCACCGACGATCTGGGGGGCCGGTCCATTCATCGCGCGGGCCAGCTCGGCGGCCAGCTCGCCGACCGTATGCGGGTGCCCGGAGCAGACGTTGACCGGCTCGCACCGCTGCAACGGGGGCTCGGCGGCCAGGGCGAGCGCGTTGGCCTGGGCGACGTCGGACACGTGGATGAAGTCCCGGCGCTGCTGCCCGTCCTCCATCACCTGCGGTGCCGTACCGCGCGCCAGCGCCGACCGGAAGATCGACGCCACCCCGGCATACGGGGTGTCCCGTGGCATCCGGGAGCCGTAGACGTTGTGGTAACGCAGCGCCCAGACCCCCCCACCGGTCTGCCGAGCCCACGCCCCGGCGAGGTGCTCCTGCGCCAACTTCGTGGCGGCGTAGGTGCTACGTGGATCCAGCGGGGCCTCCTCGCCGACCAGCAGCGGCTGGAGATCGACGCCGCAGCGTGGGCACGGCACCTCGTAGCGCCCTGCGGCGAGGTCCACGGCCCGTCGTGGTGGTGCCGGGACGACACCGTGGTCGGGACAGGCGTAGCGGCCTTCCCCGTAGACCACCATCGAGCTGGCCAGCACCAGACGGCGCACTCCGGCGGTGTGCATCGCCGCCAGCAGTACCGCGGTGCCGAGGTCGTTGTTGGCGGTGTACTCCGGGGCGTCGGAAGGATCCAGCCCGTGCCCGACCATCGCCGCCTGGTGGCAGACCGCGTCCACATCGGACAGCAGGCGCCCCAGCAACTCGCTGTCCCGGACATCACCGGGAATCAGCTCGTGGCCCCGCACCCATTCCGGCGGGGGACCAGAGCCGTGGGCCTGCGGCAGGAAGGCGTCCAGCAGCACCACAGAGTGTCCCTGGGAGGCGAGCAGGTCTGCGACATGCGAACCGATGAAGCCTGCGCCGCCGGTGATCAGGATTCGCACGCCCGAACGCTACGTCACGGCTCGATGATCTGTAGCACGCCCTCGTCGATCCCGGTGACGAACAACCGGCCGGTGGCGCTGTCCACCGCGACCGTGTTCGGCTGGCGGACGGTAGGCAGCCGGGCGGCAAAGGCCGGCGGGTCGACGCCAAGGTCCAGCCCGACCACCTCGTTGCGCGCGGTCAGGGTCACCCACAACCGGTCGCGGACGGGATCGTAGGCAACCCCGTAGGGCGAGCCGGGTAGTGCCACCCGCCAGATCTGCCGGGGTTGCGGGCTCAGCTCGAAGCGCCGGACGGCGTCGCCTCGGGTGTCGATGACCATCAGGGACCCGCGCCGGTCGGCGACCACATGGGTGGGTCCCGCTCCCGCAGGCAGCTCGGCGATCCGCTGCAGCCGCTGGGCGTCGTACACCGTAAGGGTGTTCTCCCGGACGTCGACCAGGCCGACCAGGTTGCCGACGGGGGCCAGCCCAGCCGGCTGCGTGACCTGCGTGAAGGTGTGCACGATCTGATCGCCGCGCACCGCGACCACGCTGTTCCCGAGTTCGTTGGCCACGAACACGGTGCCGTTGGCAGCCGCCGTGGCGTCGTGCGGGACCACGCCGGTGAGCACCTGGGAGGTGACCTCCCCGCCAGGCAGTGCCACTCGGATCAGCTGGTTCGTCCCCTCGTCCGGAACCAGCACCGGCCCACCGGGCGCAGCGAGTTGCAGGTGCCGCAGCTCGCCGGGCAGCGGGACCTTCCGCACCACGGTGCCGGTGTCGGCGTCGAGCAGGGTCAGCGCAAAGGGGTCGCGCACCCCAACGGCCACGATGCGCGTCTGCGGGTCAGCGATAACGCCTTCCGGGACCGCGCCCACCGGTACTGTCCGTCCGGCCGGCGGCACCGTCGGGACGGGGGAGCGGACCGGCTCGGTCGCCGGTGGAAGCTCCGATGGGGACGAACTGCACCCCGTGATGACGACGGCAGCGAGGACAGCCAGGACAATCCAGTAAGGGCGCACAGCTGATTATTACGGTGCCTATCGGTAACGGCCTCCAGTGCATGTGTCAACGGCTGGTCGGCCATCTGATCGACGCACCAGTTCGGGTAGACCGGCATCAGCGGGGTGGCGGCGTCGAGCTCGCCGATGTCGGCCGAAGAGAGCCGCACGTCAGCAGCACCGAGGGCGTCGTCAAGCTGCGCAAGTTTGGACGTTCCGACCAGGACACTGGTCACGTCCGGTCTTGCCAGCAGCCACGCCAGCGCACTGCGCGACGCTGGCGTCGTACGTCTTGGCGATGGCGCGCAGGCGTTCCACCACGGAGAAGCCGTGTTCCTTGTCAAAGGGAAGGATGTCGAAGCCGGCGTAGCGGTCAACCGTCTTGGCGAGCCTCACCGCCTACCCCGGCGTGCGGCAGGCGCTCGGCGGGGATCGTGGCCAGCCGCCCCGCCTGGAAGTCCTCGAAGGCCTGCAGCACCTCCGCGCGGGTGTTCATCACGAACGGTCCCCCCCAGGCGACCGGCTCCCGGATCGCAGCGCCACCCAGGATGACGACATCCAGCGCAGGATGCCGCGACTCCTGGTGAACCGCCCCAGCGACGGTGACGACATCCCCCGGCCCGAACACCACGAGCTGCCCGGTACGCACCGGCCTGCCCTCAGCACCGACCGTCCCGGCACCCGAGAGCACGTAGACCAGCGCGTTGAAGTCTGGCCGCCAGGGCAGTCGCAGGGTCGCTGCGGGGCTGATCGTGGCGTGCAACATCGCCATCGGAGTGTAGGTGGAACCGGGGCCGTGGTGCCCGGCGACCTCGCCGGCGATCATCCGGACCAGCGCGCCGCCGTCGGTTGTGGTGAGCAGCGTGGACTCCGCGGCCCGCAAGTCCTGGTAGCGGGGCTCGGCCCACTTCAGTCGCGCAGGCAAGTTGACCCACAGCTGCAGGCCATGGAACAGCCCGCCACTGGCAACCAGGTGCTCCGGCGGCCGCTCGATGTGCAGCACGCCGCCGCCCGCGGTCATCCACTGGGTGTCCCCGTTGGTGATCTCGCCGCCGCCGCCGTGGGAGTCGGCGTGCTCGAAGATGCCGTCGATGATGTAGGTGACGGTCTCGAACCCCCGGTGCGGGTGCCAGGCGGTGCCTTTGGGCTCCCCAGGAGCGTACTCGACCTCACCCATCTGATCCATGTGAACGAACGGGTCCAGATCGCGCAGGTCCACCCCGGCGAAGGCACGGCGCACCGGGAAGCCTTCGCCCTCATAGCCAGAGGGTGCGGTGGTCACTGACCGGACTGGGCGGTCCACGGCCTGTGGCCCAGGCTCTGGGATACGGGCTAGCGTGGTGACGTCCTCGACGGTGACAGCGGGCATGGCCGCCTCCTTGATGGTTGACCCCTCAACTATCAGGCGGAACGCTCCGATCGCCGCGCACATTCCCCGCGCGCTGGGCGCTCAGCTGAGGGTGGCGCCCGCGGCGCGAGACGTCAGAAACGACGCCACCACGGCTACTATCGCCGCGATCAGCCCTATGTAGAGGCCGACGCCAGCACCACTGGACACGGCGAGCAAGCCCTCCACGTCGACGTTGTCCATATCCAGGCTGCTCTGGCCAGTGGCGTCCGGAAACGTCATCCACCGCAGCAGGATCGCGATAACCGCCAGCGCGGACAGCCCAAGCGTGATCAGCGACTTCGAGGTGGGCAGTCGCACTCCTGTCGTGCTCGCCAGCACCACCACGCCGGCCACGACCAGCAACAGCACCGGCAACCACGCGCCGATACCAGCGTTCCAGGCGTTCGCGGTGGCCGATCGCTCGATGCCCAAGATTGAGATGTCGGTGTGGTACCAGGGAAGGAAACTCGAGATGTACGCGAGCAAGCCCGCGCCGACGACGACCCAGTCCAAGGTCGTCACCTTCGTCAAATCGGCTCTCGCCATGTTCGATGCCTTTCCTAGACCTGCGGGCATCGTACGGGCTGGCTGGTTGGTTTCTGGAACCAACTCCGTAGGCGCTACGCGCCCCGGGCTCTGTGTATCAGGCGGACGAGCCAAGGCTGAGAGATACCGGTACGGTCTTTCGTGGTGTGCCGGGAAGCCTGGTCGGCGGATTAGTTGTCGTCTAGCTGATGGGGGAGCAGTCATTGCGCGCCGCGGATCTTGTCTCGCCCTACCCCACGGTCCGGTCGGAGACTCCGGTGCTTGACGCCGCCCGGCTGCTGGCCGGGCAGAACTTGCCAGGGCTGATCGTCGTCGACGATCGCGGAGAACCGTTCACGATCTTGCCCGGCACCGAGGTGCTGCGCTTGGCGGTGCCCGGTTACTGCCAGGACGATCCCACCTTGGCCAGGGTGGTCGACGAGGCCGCGGCGGATGTGTTCCTGAGGGGACTTGGTGAGCGCACGGTCGCCGAGTCGCTGCCCAAGAAGCGCCGGGAGTTACCGGTAGTGGAGCCGCACGCGACGGTGCTGGAGATGGCCGCGCTGATGGCGCGCACCCACACGCCCTTGGTGGCCGTCGTCGAGCCGGACGGTGCACTGCAAGGAGCCATCACGCTTGACGCGCTGCTGGACCGAGTGCTCGCGCAGTGACCACGGTTGCCTGGCTGGCGGTGGCCATCTTCGCCGCCGCCTACGTGCTGATCGCCACCGAGTGGATCCATCGGGTCGCCGCCGCGCTGGGTGGCGCGGTGCTGATGTTGCTGATCGGCGCTACCGACGCCGAGCACGCCTTCTTCTCCGAAGAGTCCGGCATCGACTGGAACGTCATCTTCCTGCTGCTCGGGATGATGCTCATCGTCGCCGTGCTGCAGCGCACGGGGGCGTTCGACTTCGTGGCGATCTGGGCAGCCAAACGGGCCCGCGGCCGGCCGTTCCGGGTGATGGTGATCCTTGTCCTGGTCACCGCGTTCGCGTCGGCTTTGCTGGACAATGTGACCACCGTGTTGCTGATCGCGCCGGTGACCCTGCTGGTCTGTGAGCGGTTAGCGGTACCGGCGGCACCGTTCCTGATCGCCGAGGCACTCGCGTCGAACATCGGTGGCACCGCCACCCTGGTCGGCGATCCACCGAACATCATCATCGCCAGCCGCTCCGGGCTGTCCTACAACGACTTTCTCATCCACCTGGCCCCGCTGGTCGTGGCGTTGATGGTGGTGTTCATCGGGTTGTGCCGGTGGCTTTTCCGGCGCGCGTTCATCTCCGACCCGCAGCGCGCCGCGGCGGTCATGGCCCTGCGCGAGCGCGACGCGATCCGCGATCGCCGCCTGCTCGTCATCAGCCTGGTTGTGCTCGCCGTGGTCACCGCCGCGTTCGTACTGCACACCGCGCTGAACCTGGAGCCCTCGGTAGTGGCGCTCGTCGGCGGGCTCGTGCTGCTCGCCGCGTCCCGGCTCAACGTCGAACAGGTCGCCAAGGACGTCGAGTGGCCCACCCTGGTGTTCTTCGCCGGCCTGTTCGTCATGGTCGGTTCGCTGGTCAACACCGGCGTGATCGACCAGCTGGCGACCGCAGCTGTTGATGCCACCGAAGGGCGGCTGCTGCTGACCTCGCAGCTGCTGCTGGTGGCCTCCGCTGGACTGTCCGCGATCGTGGACAACATCCCCTACGTGGCCACCATGAGCCCGATAGTCGCTGATCTCGTCCAAGCCAACGGCGGCATCGGCTCCGCTCAGGTGCTGTGGTGGTCGCTGGCACTAGGTGCTGACCTCGGTGGCAACGCCACCGCGATCGGTGCCTCAGCCAACGTGGTGGTGCTCGGCATCGCTGAACGATCCGGGCAGCGGATCTCCTTCTGGCAATTCACCAAGTACGGGCTGGTTGTCACCGCAGTCACCATCGCCATCGCCATGCCCTACGTCTGGCTGCGCTACTTCGTCTTCGCCGGCTAAGCCCCTTGATGAGCAGCAGCGCCAGCCTCCTTCAGAGGGCGAGCACCGCGATGATCAAGCCGTAGATGCCGATCAGGAGCACCCCTCAAAACCGACGCTAGCCCAACCGCGGGCCTGCCCGGACAAGCAGGCCGGCCACGAGTACCACGGACGTCAACACGCTGGCCATGGTCAGGAAAAGTCCGTCAGTGGTGGCTGCGTGGAACAGCGAGCTACCACGAAAGGTGACGTCGCCGACCACGACCGTGCTCAAGGTTGCTGCGGGTGTAGACCATGTCCGCCACCGCGATTGCCGTGGTCTGCGCGGCGATGCCGCCCACGGCGTTGCTGGATGCCAGCTCCGGGTTGTCCGCTGCCGCGGCGACGGCTGCCATCACGATCCCCGACAGCGAGGTGTGACTCCGAAGAACATCGCGCCGGCAGCCGCTTGGCCAGGACGGAATTCGATCAACACGGTCACCACCTCCAACGTGCTGACGAATATTGGCGCTCCACCCGCTTACCGTTGATGCATCCCGGTTACCCAGAGCGGGCACAATGGCTACCGGGGCGTAGGTGGGCGAGAACGCAATTGTTGGCCTCTGTGGCCGTTTGATGGTCGCTCGACGCGGGTATGCGGCGAACGTGGAGCCGAGTGTGAACGACACCCCCGATAGTTCTCATCGCGTCTTATCCAGAGTATGCAGAGGCACAGTTCACCGTCGACGCCGGGCCGGCGTTGTCGCACCGCAAGCAGTGTGCAGGAAAGGAGCTGACGCGAATGCCCAGACCTGGAAGTCACCGCTACGACATCCAGCGCACTCGGCGGCGGGCCGACGCAGAGGCTCGTGGCATTCCTGACCGCCACGCCGACCGCGCGGCGAACGAGGAGCTACAGCGCGATAACCCACCGGTCGCGGTCCCGCCGCGGCCAGGTGAGTCACTCGACCGAGCTGCTGGACCGAGGGGTACCGGTGGAACCAGCCGCGGTGACCCCTCGATTGACGAGCCTGGGCCGGAGCCGTCCGGTGGTATGGAGTTGCGCTCGGCGGCGTTCAACGACCACACGCTGATTCCAGAGCGGTTCTCCGCTGACGGCGGTAACGTCTCACCTCCGCTGGAATGGAACGCTGTCCCGGACGGGGCTGTCGAGATTGCCCTACTTTGCGAGGACCCCGACGCGCCGACTGGGGTGTTCACTCACTGGATCGTGGCCGGCATCTCACCACAGCTGACTGCCCTCGACGAGGGTGCACTGCCGGACGGAGTCACTGTGGGGCGCAACGACTTCGGCGAGCTCGGGTGGGGCGGTCCCCGCCCGCCGGTGGGCGACGAGGCGCACCGCTACTTCTTCCGGCTCTACGCAGCCGACCGGCCATTGCAGCTCGATGAGGGCTGCACCGCCGCTGATCTGAGGGACGCGCTGGACGGGCATGAGCTGGCCACCGGCACGCTGGTGGGACTGTTCCAGAGGTAAGCCGTACGTGCGGACCCGTGGCTCAACGGATGTCACGGCCGCGTGGTCACCGTCAGAGGCACTCGGAGTCCACAGTCGAATTCGGGCGCAGGCCGACGTCAGAAAGGCTGAGGTCGAGCTCGCGGGCCTGCTCGGGCCGCTCGTCCCAGCGCTGAAGCTGCCGTGCGATCGCGCCACGATGCGCGGGCAGTGCGGCGCTGTGCAGGTCGTGGAGCATGCCCCGCAGGCGGTTGTGCACCCGGGCGGAATCGGACCCGTAGCGAGCAATCTCCTCGACGGCGAGGACGAGATAGGTCTCAAAGTCGGGGGTGGGTACCAAGACGGCCAACCGTCCATCGCTGGTCGTCC
>JALZDU010000526.1 GCA_030862405.1 Actinomycetota bacterium
GTACTTCCCGTCCGGGGTGAAGTACATGTTATACGGGTCGATTACGGGGATCCGCTGACCGGGCAGGCCGGTTGTCGAGTCGAAAGCCAGTAGGTGGTTGTCCCAGGAATCGGTGACGTAGAGGGTCCGCATATTAGGAAGGCACGACATGCTGCGGCTGGCGCCCCGTCGGGTAGCGGGCGATCACCGAGAAGGTCAGCGGATCGATTACCCACACATCACCAGAGTTGGTATGAGGTACATAGACCAGCGGCCGGTCCGCTCGCACCGCAGGTGACAGCATCCCCGCACCGGCGGCGGCATAGACATTGTCTGGATTAACCAATGTTGGCATCCCCGGCAGTCCGCTCACTGCGGACCCCCCTGGTGCGGTGCCTGGATGATCTGGCGTGCTCACGGGATGCATCGGGCTGGGGGACTCCGGCGTGGAAACCAGACCACCACAGCCGCCCAGCACCGCAACGATGAGCAGCACGACGTGCTGCAGTGGCTGACGACTCCGCATGGCTTAGTCCAGCAGCTCCTCGCTCGCCACCTCCGACAATGACCGTCCGGCCAGATCGAGCAGTACACCAACAAACGCGACCACCGTGTCCTCCCTCCGCTGCTGACGGGTGTACAACCGGGGCACTATTGCATTGAGCGTTCGGTCCACCCGAGCTGGTCCTCCTGCCCACCCAGAAGCAGCGTTGGAGCAGCCGCTGGGCGCTCGGCTCACCTTGACACTGGGGCAGCTGGCGACAAGCAGACGACAACCCGGCACAGCAGCACAGGGGGAGGCCCAGGTTGCAGTGCAGACTGAACACCGGAGAGGAGGATTGCCCCTCCTGGGGGCCAAGGGTCTGGAGGCCCAACCTTGGCAGCAATGGATCTTCGGAGGGGCACACTGGGGCACACCAGCTTGGAATGCAGCAGCAAGCGTCCGCAAACGTCGGCAAGCTTCGCCGCTGTTCAGGCGACTCTTCGAGCGTAGCTCGCTGGTCAGAGAGCGACACGAACTTGGTCCGGCTTACAGGCCGCCGGGACTTCCGAGGGAGTGGTCAAACCACAGCAGTAAAACGCCAGGCGTTCGACTCATCGAGCATCTTTTGGAGTTCAACGTGCGGGATAGGGCCACCATGTCAAACAGTGGCGGCACCGGATTCGCGACAGTATCTAATCTATCGCTTCTGCGCCCATTCTGTGGGGACGCTTCGCTGTCAATAGATCAGGTCTCACCCCAGCCCCAGCTGAGTCATAAGCTCGACCTGATCGAAGTAGAGGTGAAAACTAGTGAACTTTCCGCCTCCTACCTTCATGGTTATAACGAAGGGAACCTCAACGGCCTTGCCGGTGGCAGGGATAGTGCCGGATGGCGCATTTAAGGGCCCGGTGTGGGTGCCCTTAAAAACCGCCTCAAGCGTACCGTTCTCCCCGTCCTCACTGATCACCTCCGGATCCACCTGGCAGTCCGGAAACCCATCCTGCCATAGGTCATAGAACTGGCCTACCAGCTCAGGGCCGGATCCGCTGACGCCACCGGGGGCTCTCAATTTGACATTATCAGCGAAGTCCGCGGTCCACCCCTCACGGTTATGTTCGTTCCACAATCTAACACTACTTCCGATCAGATCCTTGACGTCTCCCATCGTACTCACCTCCGAACAGGCTCGGCTCCTTCACGAAGCCCCGCGACATTGCGCTTATGAGCTCGGCTACTTCAATATGCTTCGACGAACGCTTCACCCCTCAGCGGGTCGATTAGCTCGCCCTACATGGTCCACCGCTTGGTCTCGGCTAGCAAGTGCCTCGGCCTCGGCTTTTGGTCCTGCGCGGAGCGATGGAATTCATCCTCGCCAGCCTTACCGCACTGCCCACCGCGCGATCGCCCAGTCACGTACAAGTTGGGCATCCCCACGGCGCGGCCACCTTCAACTCGCTGTGCGAACCCGCACACTCGCTGTCCGAGGCCGTGTATTCACCTAGAGCGATCGTCGTTTGCAGCACGATGTTCTTGGCGGAGGTTGGGTCACTCGGTTCAGGAGGTGCCCAGAGACAATTTCAAGATCGACGCCCCACTTTATCCCCATGCCGACTACTAAACGGTGACAAACGGGCCTCAACCCGAGACCCGCTCCAGGTACACGCACTCCGACAGGCGGTGCGCGCGGGCGAACGTGATACCCCGCGCGACGTCGGCGGTATCCCGGCAGCCGACCACGGCCAGCGGCCGACGGTCGATCATGCCGTTGATCACGGCGCGGACCGTGTTGTAGTCCTTGTCTCTTGGGGAAGGACGACGTCGCCGGCAGGGCGACATACAGCGCATCGCTTTGCAGCGGGGTACACCGAACAGCGGTTGCGGACGACCCGCCCCGCCTACCGCAAGAGGATCACCGGAAGGATTCACTTGTGGGATTCCTTCGGGCTTGGTGCGTTTGGTAAGCGGGTCGGGTCTGGGCCGTGACGTGCAGTGGGTGTCAGTTGTTGCCGGGGGGTGGGGTCGTGTAGTGCTCGTGGAAGAGCAGCGCAGTCAGCTCGGGTCGGCTGCGGACGCCGAGTTTGGCGAAGAGCGCTTTGATGTGGTCGCGGATGGTGTAGGGCGAAAGCCAGAGGCCGCGAGCGATCTCTGCGATCGGTAGGCCGCGCAGCAGCATCTCGGTGATCGCGCGTTCGCGCGGTGTCAGATCGTGGGCCTCACGATCAGCCGCGTGCATGGTGAAACGCCGCAGCGGCACCGCGGTCGCGTCCCGCACCAGCTCATCAAGCAACGTCCTGGCACCACCGTCACGGCAGGCCAGTAGCAACACCAACGGGAGCCGGTCCAAAGCGCCGATAAGGAAGCGGGTGAGCAGCAGGGCGCCGGCGTCGGCATTGTGTTAAGTCGTCGAGCACCACCATCGTTGGCGTGCCCGCACACGCATGTTTGAACCGATCCGCAACGGCGGCAAACCGGGCGAAGCGTTCGGGCGCGACGCGCTCCCCAGCGTCGCGGTCCTCGGCGAGCAGGCTGGCACCACTGGCCCTGTGGCCATGGCCAGCACGGCTGGCCATGGCCACAGGGCCGGTGCCCCCGCATGCGGCCAGCACCGCCCCCTGACGACGTCGAAGCCGTCCCGCTCGGCGTCGGCAGTGACTCGCTCGCAGAACCACGTCTTGCCGATGCCGGCCTCGCCGGTGACGACGGCCACCTGCCGGCGGCCGGACAGCGCGCGGGCGCGCAAGCAAGCCATGAGAGCGAGTTCGTGGTCCCGCCAATGAACTCCTCGACCACAGTCCGAGTGTGCGCCACGTCGCCTGCGCGGCGCATTAGTGAGTTGAGGTGGTGGCACAGCGTTGGCACACCGGTGTCACGCCATCAAGGTGATGGGATACCCGGCGACTCGGAGGGACACATGAGCATGCCCCACCAGGCAGGCAGAGCGATGATCGGCTGTGTCGTCGTGGGCGGTGACCCGGCTGGGCTGGCCGTGAGTGCCGTGCTCACCGACCGCGGTATCGAGCATGTGCTACTGGAGCGGGGCCAGGTCGGCGAGACCTTGCGCACCCTGCGCTGGGATTCCTTCCGGCTGAACACGCCGGGCTGGGCGAACGCGGTGCTCGGCGATCAGGCCCGGGATCACTATGCGACGGCCGCGGAGGTCGTCGGGCTCCTAGAGAAACGCGCCGCAAACGCCCCCTTCTGCGAAAGGGTCCGAGTGATCCGGCTCGAACACTGCTGTGCCGGATGGTGCCGTTCCAGGCCACAAAGCCGTCAGCGCACCAGCGAACAACTGATCCTCTGCAGGCGCAATCAGTTAGGTGCGCTGTCCTGTCCCCGCACCGCGCGATCATCACTTGGCGGGACGGTGAGCGCATCGAGAACCCGAAGAAGGCACCGGTGGACCAACCGACACACACTCGCCGTGGCACCGGCAATGCCCCAGGATCACACCGTCTCCAGGCCCATGCCGTCCCCACGCACGCCCAGTACAAATCCGGTACAGACCGCCACCCAGTACTGACCAACGTCACCCCGCGTCCCCGCAGGCGACCTGCCGTCCCGACCATCAAAGCCTTGGCCAGCGTTCCCTCAGCTGCGCCACATCAGCAAACGCAGCACAGCCCGACTACACCATGCCCTCGCCGGGCGGACAGGCCTCCGGGATGGCCGGACACAAGAATCGCGGCGGACGGGCGTGGGCGGGCACGGTGTGGCATCCCGCCGGCTTCCCTGGGCTACCACACGGCAGCCCAGGGGCGGAAAGTTGTAGACACCAGTTCGAGTTGGAGAGGGATGTTGTCCCCGGGGCAGCGCGTGGTCGGGCAGCGCCAGGCCGATGAGATGCCAGGCCCTCCAGCGAAGCACCGCTGATCCACTACCTCTTTGCAATGGTTCCCACCTTAGCTGTTCTCGTATCACCCTTCGGAGTTGTTCCGCAGATCCAAACATCGAACTTGTCAAAATTCGGCATGCTCTTCAGTTCCAGCTTGAAGGTTGCCAGCGGCTTGAAGGCGTCCATCCAGCTGTCGCTGGGCGGTTTGAAGTCGAACTTTTCGATCTCCCAACCACTGCGCATGTCACCAGCCCTTGGGTAGCTGCGTGTGATCTCTGCAAAGATTTCAGCCTTACTCCGGAGTTGAGCGAATTTCAGCATGCGCTTTCCTCTCTGGTGAGCGGGCAGCGGTGCAGGTTATGTGCGACATATGTGCCGCGGGCCCCGGATCGGGCCTGGCCTTGTTCACGGCCTCGGCCAACTCGGCCGGCAGGGCCCTGGTTGCGGGCTAACCCCACCGCTGGATCATCCACGAAGCTTCGTCCGCTTGGTGTACGTACAGGAGTACTTGCATATGTACTTGCAGATACTCCATAAGGTAACGGCTAGTAGCGTCCGCCGCACCCCTGTAACTCAAATGGAGCGGTGTCAACCGCCAGCCGCGCACCGATCTGGTCGCCGCACTGCGCGTCAGGCGCAACGGCGCGCACAACGGAGAGGCAGGAACAACCCACTACCATGGTCTATATCTTGGGTTCTGGGTTCGACCCCAGGCGGCCCACCATCTCCGCAGTGCAAGGCATTGCCAGAGGTCCTTGATAGGACCCGTCAAGATTGGACCTGTCGGAACCGACAGGAACCCCTCACAGGTCGAGTGTGATGTTCTGTCGGTCGAGCGCGTGTCTCTGCCTCAGTTACTGGCCGATGCGCTTGGCACATCAGTGCGCAGACTGCGACTGGGAGCAGGCGTTGTCATAATCCAGCGCCCCCACCGGAAGAGTCCCCGGGAGGCCCGGTTTCCCCAGGAGGTCCGGCCGGTCCTCGTGGCCCGGGAGGCCCGGGAGGCCCGGTGTCCCCGGGAGGCCCGGTGTACCCGCGAGGCCCGGTGTCCCCGGGAGGCCCGGCGCCCCCCTGAGGTCCGACTGGTCCTGGTGGTCCAGGAGGCCCGGCCGGGCCAGGTGGCCCAATTTGTTCCTCAAAGTAGTCATAAAGGCCGTACCCGATCACGCCTCCGGCCATTCCAGCGGCGACAGCAAAGATGATGATAATGATAGTAGTAGTCGTTGCCCACTGGTGACGCGATAAGTCCGCACGGGAATCGATTGAGTACGTGTGGCGGAAAAGAAAGCGTTTGTACTGGGGAGAAGCCGCCGGGTGATCGGGCGATTTTAAACGTTGATCCTGGGGAGCAGCCGTCGAATGGCGAGAGCCTTAATAGTCAGCAGGAACCGTCGGAAGAAAGTGAGAGGCTGCCGCACACCGGTCGTTGACCTCGTGCGCACAAGCTACACCGGCAAAGCCGGTGGTGACGCGGTTCGTCATCGAGGGATCACGGTATTTG
>JALZDU010000532.1 GCA_030862405.1 Actinomycetota bacterium
CGTCATCAGCGTCAAGACAGTCGACCGGCACCGCGCGAACATCTTGCAGAAACTCAGCCTGCACGACCGCCTGGAGCTGACCCGCTACGCCATCCGTGCCGGATTGGTGGAGCCCTGATCGCTGAGCCAAGGTTACGCACTCGATGCGACTCGGACACTCGTCAATTTCGGATTTCAGACATTAAAGTTGCATCGGGTCTCAGCAGCCACGAATGAGTTACGAGGGTCGGCTCAGGGATCACGTGTTCACAAATGGCGCTTGGCGCGATAGCCTATTGTACTCGGTGCTAACGTACGAATGGAAGACCAACTGCCGGAGTAAGTAGGAGAAGGGCTAAAAGCTTGGAGGTGCTGCGCATCACTGTACGACGATCTCCGGCCGCCGGTGACTCTGGAGCCTCTGCCGGGCCTGGGACAGACTGACGGGCGGCCGAAGCGCTGACCCCTGGGAGCCGCGTATCCCGAGCACTCAGGCGACGTGTGCCGGGCTGCCCACTACCCCGGCTTGACGTGACGAATGAGAGACCTTGCGATGGCCGACCGCTCACGCACGATGCCATACCCCTGCTCACCGGCGGCTCGCATTGATCCGCTCGAACAATGACGACCACCGCTCAAGGGTCGTCACCGACATCTGCGGGAGCATCTTGATCTGACCGCGTAACAGAGCCTCAGCGGGCTTGTAGTGATCGTACTTGGCGCCCTCCTTCTGCTCGATGCGCTTGACCACTCGGTCGCCGGGCGGCAACGATGCCGCCGTCGTGCGCTTGCCGAACGCGGCGTTGTACATGCGCAGGTAGTCCTCCACATCGAACATGTCCTCGATGTCGCTGTTTGGGCTGCCAGTAATGTCTCCAACCGTAATCAGTCGTTGGCGGTCCATTCGTCCGGCGTCCAGCGCACGTTGCAGCCGTTGCGCCCCCTCGGTACCCGCGTCGATCAGGACGGTGACCTCCATCGTGGTACCGATAAGCGCGACGAACGCAGGTATGTTATTTGCCCCGCCGGCCGGCATGATGCGCCAGTCGCTGTCGAGATGCAGTCGGCCCTGGTTGGCGAGAAACCGGCTCATGGCGTCGAGATAGACGAAGTCGCTGGAGCCCTCAACCAGCACATTGGCGTCCCCGATGAACAGGTGTTGCACCACGTCGTAGCCAAGAGCAGCCTGCAGCGGGAATAGGCTGTCCTGTCCGACCCGCAGCACCTCCTGACTGACGGTTGCACCGGTGTCCGGACCGCCGTCCTCGACGATGCGGACTCGCTCCATCTTATCAGTCTCCACCATGAACGGCGAGTGCGTCGTGTACAGCACCTGCGTCACGACGGATAGCCGTTCGTTGATGAAGTCGAGGAAGTTGGCCTGCGCACGGCCATGCAAAGTTAGCCCCGGCTCGTCGAGCAGCACGACGAAGTTGTCCTCGCGGGTCTCGAACTCGGTGAACGCCGCGAGGAACGAGAAGAACCAGCGGAACCCTGACGAACGCTGGCTGAAGTTGTTGGTGAACGCGTGTCGTACATCCTCGACCCGGATGTCGAGGAAGGGGTGGACCGCCGCCGGCCGGCCGGGGGACGGGTTGAGTTGTGGGACCCGGTCGACGTCGAACTGCACCCGCAGATTGGGGTTCTGTTTCCAGTAGCGGAACACCTGCTGCGTGAGGTCGTTGCCCACCGCCTCCAGTTCCGCCCGGCGGTCCTCGTAGTCACTGCCGGCCAATTGGTCCGGCGTGGTGTTGGCAAGCGCCAGGAGCGAGCGCGCCGTCTGCTCGGGTGTGGAGCCGGCTCTTTGCTGCGTCGTCACGTCCAGCTGCGACAGGTCGATCCGGCCTTGAAGAATGCTGTAGTTGCTGAAGTAGAAGAACTTGGGCAGTCGCGGCTGCAGCAGCTGGCGGACGATTCTGATGACCGGCTTTCCCCCGGACACGCGCTGGGCCTCGGCGAGGGCTGCCGCGAGCTCCGGAGCGTGATCGGCGTCCTCGCCGTCTGGGTCCCCCAAGTTGGCCTGCTGCTGCTTGATCGCCGTGAGCACCTCCGGAAAGTCATCGGCCTGGACCAAGGACGCCTTGAGATCGTTTGTGACCCCGGCATGCGCGAGGGCATTGGCGACCGCCGCTTGGCTCGACAGTGGGATGGTCCAGTGCTGGGCGGTGTCGCCGTAGGTCTGCCGGACCGTTACCGTGTTTCCAGCCTCGACCACACCCGGGCCGAAGTGCTCGTCCACGGCCTGTTGATCGGAATCGTCGATTTCGAAATAAGCTTCGATCGGAGCGGTCTCATCGATGACGTTGGCGCGCCGGTCCGGGATCAACAACCACCGTGGGTAGTCGTCCTGGACCGTGAAAACGCTGTCGTCGGCTGGGTTGAGACGGTTGAGGGCGGTGAGCACCGCCGTCTTGCCAGCCTCATTCATGCCGACCAGGCACGTCACGTCCTCCTCGACGTCAATTGGCCCGCTGTCGATGATGTTGCGGAACTTGCTCACCCGGAACTGCTTCAGCCGCACGGACTTCTCCTTCGACCGCAGGAGCGCGGTTGTCGCTGTGCACGATAGGTTGGACTGCGGCATATCGTATCGGTCGGCATCCAGAGGCGATGCAGGCAAGCGGCGCGCTCTGATCGGTTCCATCGCACCGCATCCGGGCGCGTCGGTAGGGCATCATGATCGGCCGAGTCATCCCGGGCATGCATCCACGAACGGGGCGCCCCACCCAGCTCAGTAGAACTCCGCCCGACGACCCGCGGATCCTCCTGCAACCTCGCCAGACGTGGTGCGCCCGAGTTACCACGACGCAGATTGCACAGTGTACGAGCGCCCCCACCTGCTAACACTCGGTGTCCCTCGCTACTCCGAGTCGGCACTATCGGATTCCCTTCTCGCGCAACCTACAAGAAGGGACGTCTCCTTCTCGAAACACTCTCGCTGAGGTTCGAGGATCACCTCGTCGTACTGTGTGACTGAATGCACTCTTGAGCCGGGAGGACAGGACGCGCAGAAATTGGCGATGACGGGATGTATAAGTAGACACGAACACCTCCTACGTCACCACGCTTACAGAGGGCGCCACGCGTTACGGAGCGATTGCGCCATAGTTTTTGAATAGCGCTGCCTGACTTCGAAAAATGTGCATGCGCCAAGTGACGTCGCCGTCGCGGATCTCCTGACCAAATGCGCCGAGTGAGTCGAAGTTCGGTAACGTTCCCCCCGTCTGGCTCCTTCCTGTCACTTCCACCACTTGATAGACGTACTCGCCACCGGGCTTAATCACCCTATCACCGAGATACTTGGTCGCGCCTGATTCCCATACTGGCGCGACCAGGTTACTGATGCCACAAGTCCACTGCAACGTGCCTCCTGATTCTGTCACGATATCGCCGGGGATTTCTGGCCAAAGCGACGGCTCGTTACCTCGCGTATAGGTTGGGCCCGTCGCGCTGCACATGTAGTACAGTCCATTGTCCGTCGTTGGCACAATGACAGCGCCAAGGTCGTATGAGGTGCTGGGATCCCAAGGGGGGGCTGCGACACCTGGACGGACGCAGACCTTTCCAACGTAACTTGGGTGGGGAGGATTTCGCCATGGGTTCGGATCCTCCCAACGATCACCGGCGTTACGGCGCTGTCCGTCGGTCAGGATTGAGTAATCACTCGTGACATAGATCGCCGGGTTCCCGCCGCGTAGCCCAAGCTGGAGTCCCTGCGGCGCCCAGACTTGGCGATGCCCCTGAAGTGCCGTGTCGTCACTGAACGCTAGTGGACCAGGGTAATCCAGATTTGCCCAGACCAATGACCACCATCCCCGCTGAAGTCGGCTGTATTCTAGGGAGTAGCTTGGCGTGACGTCGCGCGCGCCTGGCCAGATAGTCAGGACAGCACCGCCTCCGACTTGAATGGCACTTTTGACATCGTCCGGACCAGTTGTTCGAGACTTCCCTCGCGCCCAGATCCCGTTAACGGCGTTGAGTACATAACCACTCATCCCGAGCGCCCCACCGCCACCGGGGGTACCAGTCGAGAGGTTGCCGCCGATGGTCATCGCTGCTGGCGAGATAAAGACGCGATTTGGAGACGTCCGGTCGGCCACTGTCTGTTCGCCCTCGACGTAGCAGCCCACGAATACGCTCGCCCCCGCCACGCCTGAGAGCGGGCATTTGCAGAAGTACGAGCCCACACTATGACGCCCGTCGGCACCCGCCCCGTCCTCCATATAGTCGATCGGTAAAGACGACGACGGAACTGGGGCTTCATGCTGGTCGACGTGGCATCCGAGCCATGTGCAGCCTAGTTGACTCTCGTCACGGATGCCCCATCCATCGACCTTGTGCGTATCGACGCCGATCGCACAACCAGCGTTTACGTCGGAGCCATACACAAACACGCCGTGCCGGCCACACTCCGTCACCATGACGTGCTCCAGCATCCAGGCGTTCGCGTTGGTGGGCGGTCTTTCCCACGCCATGCCGCGGATGTGTATCCCGTCGCCGCTGAAGGAGGTGACCCCAACATTTCGGATCGTGCACCGGGCGTTGACGACGATACCGTGATCCGTCGTGCGCGTTCCGCCCGACTTCCCGGGACCGACTACGCCCAGCCGCTCAATTACTGTGCCTTGACCGGTGATTGGTTGGTCGTCGTGCTCACCAGTTCGTGCGGGTCTCGTGGCCGAAAGTGGGATGATGACACCTTGGACCGAGTCGAACCTTAGGATCGTGCCCTGCCGGTACACCCCGCCGCCGGACCCGAGCAAACCCATGGCGCGCATCATCGTGATACGGTTTCGGAACTTGTACTCGCGGGCTTGAAAGTAGACTGTGAACCCGCGTAGCGGGTCGACGTTCTGTTCGTAGGCCTCTTGGGCGCGCTGGAAAGGTAGATCCCAGTATTCCACGCCCGTTCGAGGAATCACCTCTGGTGGTCCGAACTCCTCAATGGGGTGGATGGTACAACTGATCGGATCAATAGTCGTGGTCATACTTGGCTTTCCTCCTGAATTCGAACCGGGCGGCAGTACAGCCAAATCACAGTTAGCCTGTGTTAGCAGTTTCCGGTGTGGCTGTCCTTCGGCGACCTCCACCACCAAGGCCCGGCAGGGCCCACAGGATCGTCGCACAGGACCGCGATCGGCGCGACTCCCAAGGATCTGCGGCGTCAGCATTACGCTGTTATCAAGTGGCGAAATCGAGAGGCCCTGAGAGCCGGCCAGATCTACAAACCAAGTGAGGCTGCGCCTCGGACCGCCAAGTCTCTGGGCACGCCAGATGGTCTCTGTGGCTTCCTGAGCGCAAGCTCCCGCAGGGACTCCCGGTCTGGGGTGGCTGACCGTCGCCATCCGCTGCGCCGAATCGGGCGACCTTTAAACCTCAGTCGCCGTCGTTGTGCCACCATCGTGGCTGGTCAGGCGGTCGAAACGCCTGTGTGGAGCAGACGAGAAGAACACTACGCTCTCTGGGGAACTTGGCTCAAGTGTCAACGTGCTAGGAACCAAGGATCCCTAGTCTCCCACGAGTCGGTGCGCACGCACCGGGTCCCGCCGTCGGCGCGCACCCGGCGGGCAACCCCACGCTGTGGGCAGCGCCACCGGACTAGGGCACGTATAGGGCACAGCCACCCGTCGACGGCCGGACGGCGCCGGACACCACCGGACTAGACGAAGATCGGCCCCCAACCTATCTGTGCTGGTCAGAGGCCGGCCTCGCTGGTGGTGGCGGGTGAAGGATTCGAACCTTCGAAGGCTAAGCCGACGGATTTACAGTCCGCTCCCATTGGCCGCTCGGGCAACCCGCCTGGGCTCGGCCGGACGTGCCGACCGCAGGCGAGG
>JALZDU010000006.1 GCA_030862405.1 Actinomycetota bacterium
GCTGCACGACGTGCTGCGGGTCCGCGTCACCGGCACCGTGCACCAGGTGCCGTGGTGGGTCACAAACGGGGGCATCGTGCACGCCGTCGACCCCGTCCGCGCCCTCCTCGGCACCTGCTGACCGCCCAGACAATCTGCAAACCGATCGGCGTCGGCCAGGTTCAGAGCCGTGACCGGAACACCGCAACCCTGCCCCACCACGCAACAGCGCCGCCGCAGCGGGTTACTATCGATCTAGACTGCCGCATGGTAACGACCACGAGGCGTCCTACGACTAAAGGTGTGATGCGTGTCGTCCCGGGCGGGGCATGGAGAGAGGGTAGGATCACGAGATTTTAGGGAGGAGTGCGAGGTTGCGATCGATCAAACTTTTTGGTGAGATTAAGGAGTTGCAGCTTTCCCTGCTGTGCTGATAATCGTTTGATCAGAAATGATCCACTCGGTGGAAAGTGCATTATGCAGCAGTCCTGACGAGAAAAGTACGATGGAGTAACATTGATTACAATCAATGCCGCAATCGTGGCCCTGCGGCAAGAACTTGCAGAAGCAGCCACAGCCGCCGCTGAACAAGCAGACGGTGGAATGCTCATGACCGTAGAGGAAGCACACGTCGAGCTCCAAGTCACGCTGACCACCGAAGTCAAGGGCACTGCAGAGGTGAATGTTTGGGTGCTCAAACTGGGCGGCCAAGGTGGCGGTTCGTCAGCTGATTCTCACAAGGTGACTGTCGTGTTGAAGCCGAGAGCTCTCGATGGAGGCCCGATTCGTGTTGCTTCTAAAGGACCAGCGTTGCCCACCCCCCCTCCTAGAGGTAAATAGCAACATGGCTTCCTGTAGAGTTCTGCCTTCAGAGGGATATCACAGATGGCCATCACCACTCAGAAGCTATCGATCTCGTCCTGCCGTTGCACGAGGTCACGCCCATGATCGCCCAGATGGTCGACCGGGGCGGGTCGCCGCCGCGGTCGCGTCCGAACCCTATGACGTCCCTTTGCTAGTCTACCCGCGCGGACCGAGCGTCATCTGGGGCAGGCCTCGGTCGCAGCGGCGGAGATCAAGGCAGGGGAGCCCGCAGCACCGCAGGTGGCCGAGTGTGGCGATGCTGACGCCGTCTGGCCGCTGGGTAGACAGCTGCCCGCAGTGCCCGGCCGGTCCTGGTCAACGGCCTGGGCTCACGCTTCCGGTCGTTGGTTTGATGGCGGTGGGCCGAGCCCCGCTTGCGGCACTGCCTCTTCCCGCTGCGACTATCTGCCAGCGAGCACGCGGGCAGCACGGCGAAAATCCTGGGTTAACTCACTCACCTCAGTAGAACGTGTGCGTTTATGATGTGCCCTACTACCGTTGCCTGGAGTTGGCCATGTGTCCACTGTTTCGCCCAGAGGCGGCCGCCGTGAGCCAGTGTCACGCGGCCGTATCCGTAGCGCGTGGCGGACGTGGTCGTGCAGCGGGTGGCCGGCGTTCAAGGTCGCGGGGCGGCGACGCCACATGACGCATTCTTGGCGGCTCCGAGTCACGGACTTGTCCACAGGTACCTGTGGAGCCGGTGTGCTGATCAGCACTGGCGAGGTGCTCACGTGTGCACACCTCGTCGGCGGCCAAGGCGAGAGCCCCGCCCGGCCCACCGTCGACTTTCCTGGTTCCGCGAGCGACACGCGGGTCTCCACGCGAGTGACGGACCGCGTTCCGCCGGCCGAGGACGGGAGGGGCGACCTGGCGATCCTCGCTCTCGACGAACCGCTCCCGCCAGACGTTCAGCCTGCCCGGCTGGGCAGCGGTGAGACGTCGGTGGGCCACCTCGTGCAGGCCTTCGGCCACCCCCCCCACCTGTCCGACGGCGTGTGGACCCGCGGCACGGTGCTGGGTTCGGCTGGTCCAGGCGCGGAGTGGATGCAACTCAGCGGCGTGACTTTGATCGACGAGCGAGTCACGCCGGGATTCAGCGGAGCTGGGGTGTTCGACATCGCGACCGGCTGCGTCATCGGCGTTGTGGTCGCATCTTACCTCGTTGAGGCCCGCCACGTCGCATGGATGATCCCGACGGAGGTGGCGGGTCGATATCTGCCGCCACTATTGGGGCTCTTGGTTAACAGCACGCCTTCCTCCGTTGAGCTGAACGAGGAGGCGATCTGGCGTGTGGCCGAGAAGCTGGCCTCGCTGCGGACGGTGATCGATCCCGGCACCCGTAGGCGGATCGTGGAGTCCCTACCCTCGCCGGTGGCCCTACGAATACAGCGGCATAACGCTGTATTGCCCGACGTCCACGCCATTGTGGCCACCTGCCTGGAATATGACGGTGCTCTGACTGCACTTCTCAGAGCGGTTCGGCGGCTCGAGGGCCCATCGCGGCGGATGCGAGAGCTCGACATCATACTGGATGATCTAGGCGTCGGTGGAACGCGATGAACGAGGTGGCCGTCGGCGTGGAACGCGAACTTACCTTGAAGGAGAGGGAGGGCCTGCTAACGGCGTTCATGCGACTTCCGGGGGTACGGGACCAAGCTCAGCGTACACTCTACATTGAACAATTGGCAAGACAGTTCCCCACCGTTTTGACGACCCCGCGATTCGACGACTCCCAACATGACGTTTGGTCTCTGTTGGAGGTCTGCTACCAGCTTCCCGACGCGATCAGTCAGCTTCTCGAGATCGTCACTGTGTTCCACCGGGACAGCCGGTGGCTGAGCCAGCTGCGTATGATGGTCCACAGTCTCTTCCCGGCGGCGCTCTTGCTCGACAGCGAGCGGGATCAGTTGGTCCGGCTGCTCGACAGGGTCGATGTCCCGACCCTGGCCGCGAGCTACCGATATGCCGCCCGTGCCGCTTTTCACGAGCCGTCGCCTGATCTCACCGATGTCGCGGCGGTGGTACGCCGGATGGAGGCCCATGTAAGCATGCCAAGACGGCTACCTGCTGTGTTCGACTTCGCGGATCATGCTGCCCATCAGACCCGAAGAGGGGCGGAGGGCGAAATACACCGCTGGCTCGACGAGGTGGCTGCACGGCTGGGTTTCGAAGATCGTGCGGACATCGACGCGATGTGCGCGGCCACCCGACGACGGTTGACCCAGCTGCGCCGGTACTACTTCGCCGTACAATTAGTCCCTGACAAGGTACTTGCCGATCGTTACCTGCTCTCGGCGTGGCTGCAGCACGATCACAGCCCCGAGGAGCCGATCCACTGTGACGACGAAGCTATACCGCTCAGCCGTGCGGCCGAGCGCCTGTTCGACCTGCTGCAGCAGGTACCGGAACACGTCGACGATGACATCGAAGAGTTGATGGTGGAACTGATCCTGCCTCGTGCCCTGATCACTTGGCCAATAGACCAGTGGCAGGTTGATCGGGAATTTCCCCATGCACTGGGTACGGCCTATCCCGTAGTTGTCCGTAGCCTGGATCGGCTACTGCGCGCGGATCTGCACCCTCCCTGGGGCAGAAAGTGGCGTTGGCTGTCGAGAAACGGTCGACACGCCGACCACTCGTACTTTTGCGATGTGGAAGTTCCTGATCCACCGGCGCCGTCGGCGCTGCGCGCGATGTTGCTGGGCAGCGAGTCACCGGTGGCACTCGTGATGCGGACTCCGCCGCTTGAGCGCACTGACTTGGGCGCAGATACTTTTTCGGCCGGTCTTCACGGGGGTGCCCCGATCATGGTGTGGTGCCGGGATTCCACCATATCCGAGGAATTTCAGGAGCAGATCCGCAACCGTCTCGCTAGGGGTGATTTATTGAGGTTGCCCCAGCGAGTGTTTGAATTGCGGTTGCTGGCCGCGGAGAATACCGGCCAGGAGGGTAGCCACGTTGGGCGCAACATCACGTTGTTGTGGGACGACTTCGACCGGATTCCCGAACCTTTCCGACACCGGGCTCGCAGGCGGGCACCGTGACCGAGAACGGCAGGTACCTCGTGACTGAACAGACGGGTAAGCAACACCCAGGCTGGCGCATCTACCGTGGGAATCGGCAGCCTCATGATGGTATCACGGACCTCCCGCCCCCACCGCCGTGGCGGGCGTTCAATGGCCAGGTTCTCCAAGAGTCGGTGTCCGATCCGGTGACCGAGACCACCACGT
>JALZDU010000066.1 GCA_030862405.1 Actinomycetota bacterium
CCGCCTTTCCGCGGTCGGTGCTCGTCGCGGCACGCCGCCGCCGCCTCGACGGCCGCACGCTGCTTGCCGCGTTGCGTACCAGGCGGGCGCCCACCGGTGCGTTCTTCTCAGACCGCGATCCGCTCCCACTCCTACTGGAGACGGCCAAAGTCGCCGACAAGATCCTCCGGGCGGCACTGACGACCGGGCGGATGATCTCTAAGCCCCTCCTCACCACCCGCTGCGGCAGGGCGAGCTGGTTGTCTTGGCCCGCGCAGTTCTTCAATGCGACTCGAATACATCCCGTTGAGCTGAAGCAATCGTCGGCGAGGTGGGCGCAGGCTGAGAGTGGGTGTCCACAAGACCGTCCCCTGGCGCCACGTGTGGTACAAGACCCACCTGGACGAGGCGAACTCTCACAGGCAGGAGATCGCGAACGAAGTGGAGCTTGACCTATCCGCGTTTAACCCTTGACGAATGGCGCCAAGCCGCTGACCTGTTCGGGTCAGGGCAGTAGCCGATCGTCGATGTCAAAAAGATTCGGCTGCGCCTCACTGTAGCGGGCGCGATCAACCGACTTGAGGTGTTCAAACTCGGGTGGCCGGAAAAGTCCCCGCAAGCTGCACCGCGGAGCGACTGAACCGCGGCGTCGAGCGGGGCGTTGACCGCCTGGCGAGCACCCTCGTTGGCACCTTCCATCGGATCGTGGGGTCAGGACGCCTGTCCGAACGTGATGCTCGATATGCGGTTGCACGGACCAGGTTGTCCCACGTGCCTCGCTGCTGAGTCGAAAATGGAATCGCGGACTGTGGTACTGGGATGCTCCGCGCCTTCCCCACCCAGCTCTTTGCGCTCATAGACGATGACTTGGAAGCCCCGCTCGGCGAGCTCGAGCGCCGGGGATAGGCCGGCAACTTCGCCTGGTGATTTTCTTCTCCGCCGATCGGGCGGACCTCTGACGTCTCCGTCCGGTTAGTAATCCTTGTCGGTCTGCTCGCCCGGGCAGTTCTCCAGATGGCGGACGAGGCGCGGGCCAGGCCTTCCTCGCTGAACGCAACGACCGTGGCGTGGGCGCACCACGGGCAGATCCTGCTCATCCGGGGTAGTGGTGTGCTGTTCACGAGTGCAGCCTAAGAACGAGGACAGACCGGCAAGCGTCACATCGATGTCACCTCGCGACGGGATCAGCTGGAGCCGGTCACTCGGTCGATCATCGCCAGGAAACCTTGGGCATTGAGCCCAGCGCGCGTGGCGCCCACGCCGTCGAGCACGTCGAGTCGGGCGAACTGCTCGATGTTCTCCTTCTTTACTGTTCCGCCGTAAATGACCTCCGGGTCGCTGGCCCCGAGTCGGCGCAACAAGTCCTTCAGGCCTGTGACCATCTCCCGGACGTACTGGGCGTCGGCCGCACGGTCGGCACCGATGGCCCAGACCGGCTCGTACACGACGAGCAGGGGCTGCTCGCCGAGGTCGATGCCGGAGATTCCCTGCCTCAACCGGCGCTCGGTCTGCAAGCGGGCGCCGGCTCCGGGATCGTCTTCACCGACGAAGAGGACGGGTGTCAGACCTGCCTCAGCGGCCGCCGCCACCTTTCTAGCGATCTGCTCGTCGGACTCGCAGGCCGCGCGCCGTTCGCTGTGCCCGATCAACACGTACCGTGCCAGGCCGATGAGCATCACTGGTGAGATCTCCCCGGTATGGGGACCCTCGCTTTCCCAGTGACAGTTCTGTGCGCCCAGGTGCACCAGCCGCTCGTCGACCACGGCCCGCAAGGGCGCCAACGACACAAACGGGGGGCAGACGATAACGCTGGGCAGCTGCTGCCCTTGAGAGGCCCGCTCCCGCAAACCCTCCTGTATCGCCTGGACCAGGGCAACCGCCTGGTCGACGGTGGTGTGCATCTTCCAGTTGGCGAGCAGGTACTTCATGGCCGTTCCCCCGCCCATGTTCGGGAACCGCCGCTGGCCGTGCCCGCACGCGGGGTCAGAATAAGGTGACGGGCTTGGGCTGTACCCAGCGGCGTTCGATGTCGGCCGTGCGTACGGCGTCGAAGATCGCCTGCACGCGCAGTCCCTCCTCCAGCGATGGCTCGGGCGCAGCCCCCTGCCGGATCGCTGCCCAGAAGTTCCGGGCCACCCGCTTGAACGCCTCGGCCGAGCTTGCGTCGAGCGGACCCTCGCTCTGGAGCTCCTCACCGGCGCGCCCCCACCAGATCCGCCGATCGCTGTCGAGCCGCACTGTCCCCTCGTCGCCGTGGATCTCGATGACATCGCCGCGCCCATGTCGTGCGGTGGCCACGAGAGTTGCCACCCCAAGCCCCCCGCCGCGGAACCGCAGCAGCAGCGCGTAGGTGTCCTCGGCAGTCACGGGGCGCAGCTCGCCATCATCGGCTGTGCGCATGGGTACGCCGACCTCGGTGGCGGCGGCCACGGCGTCAACGTCGGGAAATATCTCCAGCAAAAGATCGAGATCATGCACCCCGTAGCCCTGGAGCCGCCCGCCCCCTAGCCGGTCGTCGTGCACCCAGGTGTAGGGACGTGAGTCGGGGTCGGCGTGGTCGGACTGAACCAGCGAGACCGACGCCATTCGTGGTTGCCCCACGACCTCACGCGCACGTTCGATGATCCGCCTGCGGGTTTCCTTCATCCGCAGCTCGTAGTCGACCAGGCCCACCACGCCGGCCGACCCGATAGCCGTCACGATGCGGCGAGCCCCTTCGAGATTGTCGGCCAGAGGCTTTTCGCACAGCACGTGCAGCCCTCGCTCGGCGGCAGCGACGGCAAACTGTTCGTGCGTCGCCACGGGGGTGGCGACGTGCACCGCCTCCAGCCCCGGCGCCGACAGCAGCTCGTCGAAATCGGCGGTACCGAGCTCGACGCCGGCCTCCTCGGCCAGTTCCCGGGCCCGCTCCGGCCGCCGCGACCACACGGCCACGGGCTCGAACTCCTCCAGCTCAGCGTAGACGGGTAGGGCGACCTTCCTCCCGAAACCACCGCCGGCAATGGCGATCTTGATTGGCTTCTCCACGACGGGCTCCTCCCGTCAATGAACCTACCGCAGAGCTGAACCGGCTGGACCGACCTCGCGCAACCCAAGTGGCGGCAGCTCTGCCCACCATCGTGGCCCACACGCGCATCAAGGAAACCAGCGCTGGCATGGGTCAGCGTCAGCCGACGGATGGGTGGAAGTGGTCGAGCAGCCGGGAGGCGTAGTAAGACTCCCAAGGCTCGTGGGGGCTGTCCGAGTTGTACTGCTTGTCCAACCCAACGAGCAGGTAGATCAGCTCGCTTCGCACCGGCTTCGTCTTGAGCAATGCCGGCAGTTCCGAGAGGTTAACGAGCCAATCCGCGTACCAGGAGGCCCAATCGTCGTCGGCCCCATCCACGATTCGGAAAACACGGTGATGTGTCTCAGCCGCCTCCTGCAAGAGATTGCTGATCTCTCGCATCAAAGTGTATGTTTCCATCTCGCTTCCTAGCGTCTGGTGGCGGTATCAGCAAATACCTGGGTCGTGCCCCGAAGCGGGACCGAACCCGTTGAGGAGCAGGCACAGTATCACGCCCTATCAGGTGTCCCTATCAGGTGCGCTGTGGCGTGTAGCGGCAGACGTGGTGCTCGCAAGCAGCGCCACCACGTTCAGATACACACCGAAAGCGCGCACGCTCCAAGAGCGCCACCGGGCCGACGCTTCACCGGTGTGCACGAACGAAGTGCCGGCCCGCCGTGACGACAGCCGATCAGCCGCCATTGCTTTGCTGCCGTCCCTGGCGCAGATGGCGATAACAACAACGCGACAGACTCGGCGGGTAGACCGAAGACCGCGGACTGACGCCCTCAGGTAGCAGTCGTCTCGAGCTCTCGCTCGGCTTCGGACAAAACCTCCTGAGGTTCGCGTTCCATGTCCTCGGACCAGTGACCGGCGTTGGCGGCGGCGGTGAGTCTGCACCGGTAATGGAACGCTGCCTGCGCGTCGCGGGCGTTGTCCTCCTTACCGGCCCACGTCTTGAGCGTCAGGCCTTGCAGAGCCCGTGCGTAAGAGAAGCTAATCAGCCAAGGCAGGTCCTTGACTTCGCTCATCGCGTTGAGGTGGGCGGTGGAGTAGAAATCGTTCTGTCCTCCTGACAGGAACACGATCCCTGGGACCGCGGCGGGGACTGTCTGGCGCAGACATTGCAGCGTTCGTTCCGCGACTTCGTCGACACTGGCGCGGTCATCGGCGTCGTAGCCGGTAACCACCATGTTCGTCTTCAGCAACATGCCTTCCAATGCCACCCGTTGGCGATGGAGCTCCCGGAACACCTCGTGGAGTGTCTCGAGCGTGACCTCGTAAGAGCGCTCGATCGAGTGCCTGCCATTCATGATCGTCTCTGGTTCGACGATGGGTACAAGCCCTGCCTCCTGGGCCAGCGCCGCATAGCGCGCCTGGCAGTGCGCGTTGACCTCGAGGCAGTACCGGGTGGGGAGGTCGTCACCGATGTTGATGACCGTCCGCCACTTGGTGAAACGGGCGCCCAGCTCACGGTACTCCTGGAGCCGGTCACGCAGCCCGTCGAGCCCCTCAGTGACCTTCTCATTAGGCGAGCCAGCCAACGGCTTTGCACCGGTGTCGACCTTGATGCCCGGAGCAATTCCGCGCCGGGCCAGGTACTGCGGAATCGGCGTCCCGTCGGAGGTCGACTGCCTGATCGTCTCGTCGTACAAGATCACGCCGCCGATCCACTGCTCGATCCCATCAGTGGTGAACATCAGCTCGCGGAAGCGTCGGCGCGTCTCTTCGGTCGACTCGATGCCCTCTCCCTCGAGGCGCTTGCTCATCGTGCCGGTACTCTCGTCGGCGGCCAGGATGCCCCTACCCCCCGCGAGGATCGTGCGTGCCGTAGCTTCAAGTTCACGGGTAGACGCGGTCACCGGACTTCTCCTTCCCCATGTGGTTGTCGAACATTGGGTTCCCCCATCCTGGCTGCCCACTCGTTGCCGGCCAAACAGATTCGGCCATCGCCCTAGTGTCCGGGCCAACCGAGGGGTCGCCAGTGTCAGCCAAGGTCTTCCTCGCCCAGGCGGTGTATCCGGACGAG
>JALZDU010000116.1 GCA_030862405.1 Actinomycetota bacterium
CGGCGTGCCATCCCAGGTCGTGGTCTGACCCGCAACGCAACTGGCTGACATGCCTTGGCTTTGATCTGTCGGCCATGGCTTGGGGTGGTGCTTGCTGCCGCCGGACCGGGTGGGCGTGTCCCGATAGACCTCCGATCAGTCGTAGTTGTCAAGCTGGGGCTGGTTGGGATTGCGCTGAGGGTGGTCGGAACGCCTGGGTTTCGTCGTAGGTTTGGCCGGTTAGCAGGCAGTGGTGAAGGCAGCCGAGGAGACGGTTGAACAGGTTGCGCAGGGCTGCGGTGTGCCAGTCCCCGAGATCGCGGCGGTGGTGGTAGTGGGCTGCTGCTCCCGCGGATTTGGATGATGCAACAAATGCCCAGATCCAGCCGGTGGCGGCCAGTCGATTGTTTTTGACCTTCCGGTGGGTGATGGAGATGCTGCGTCCGGAGGCTCTGGTGATCGGGGCGGAGCCGGCGTAGGCCTTGAGCGCCCGGGCGTCGGCGAAGCGGGTGCGGTCATCACCGATCTCGGCGAGCATCCGGGCGCCGGTCAGGTCGCCCAGGCCGGGGAAACTGGTGATGACCTGGTAGTCGGGATGTGTGAAGAAGGCTTCGGTGGTGGCGTCGCCGAGCTGCTCGACGCTGTGGCACTCGGTGTCCAGCGTGGCCAGCAGGCGCAGGGCTTGGGCGCCCATCGCCTTTTCCACGGTCGGCTCGTGGCGCAGATGCGGGCGACGCAGGGCCTGGTGCACTGTGGCGGCGAGGTGGTCAATTCCGCGTTTGCGGCCACCGCGACGCAACGCCGCGGCGATCTTGGCCTTGGTCAGTGTGGCGGCGTGAGCCGGGGTGGGCGCGATGGCCAGCACGGCGCGAGCGTCTGCGCTGGCCAGGTTGGTGGTGTTGGCTGCGGCGAAGGCCTCCAGGAAGGCTGGGTAGTACTCGCGTAGCAGCGAGCGCAGCTCGTTGGAGGCCTTGGTGCGTCGCCAGGTCGCGTCCTGATGTGCCCGGGCGAGCACGGCGATCGCCCGGGCTAGCTCGGTGTCGGCGGGCAGCGGTCGGTGCATGTGGGCGTCGGTGCGCAGGATGTTCGCCAACGTCATCGCGTCGGCGTGGTCGGACTTTTTCCGCGACGTGCAGTGCCGTTCCCGGTAACGGGCCACCGCCATCGGGTTGATGGAATAAACCTTGCGGCCACTGGCGCGTAGTGCCGCGACCAGCAGCCCGCGCGGGGTCTCGATCGCCACCGGGATGGGGTCCTCAGCGCTGTCGCCGGCCTGGGCCAGCATCATGGTCAGTTCCGCGAACCCCTCGATGGTCTCGGTGATCCGCCGCTTGGCCACCAACCGGCCTTCGGCGTTGACCAGGGCGATGTCGTGCTGCCCTTCTGCCCAGTCGATCCCGCAGAACACGTTCAAGTGCGTGTGCTCCCTCCGCTCGGATTGTCTCTGCTGGTCAGAGACCTTGACGAGAACGCGCAGCGCCCTAATGACGAGGCTCTGTGGCCTTCCCTCCGATGAGCTGTTCGCGATCCCAGCAATCCACGCGGTTCCGGTCTTCACGGTGAGAGCTCGTCGGCTCCCGGGTAGTGAGGTGTCCACCGCGCAGACGGACTCAAACCACGAACAACATCGCTGATCAAGGTGTGATGGTGGCCCGGACACGCCGAGGGCGCCGGTCTATCGGGAGAGCTCGTAGCCCCTGGGCCTTGAAGGCGTCCACCCAGACTCCGGGCCGCCACCACAATGTGTCCCACCGTCGACACGGTCCCCACCCCCCGCATCAGGGCCGTGGAGATACCGCGCTGATGTCAGCAGAACACGAGCTAATCGAACAACCCGACAAACACCCATGCCGTCTGACCGAAGCTCCCGGAGACCACGACTGCGGCAGGCATCCGGGGCTATCGACGGGTCGTTCGGGAGTCATTAGGGGCCTTGCCGTCAACAGGGCACCGTCACAGTTCTGACCGCCCACACCGGCCCGGCGACGGCCATCCATTCCGTGGCGATCAGGAGACAGACGACCATGCCCAGCATGCCTCAGCCGGTTTCAGACGACCAGAACAGCAGCCACACCGAGGAAATTATTCTCGGTGTG
>JALZDU010000146.1 GCA_030862405.1 Actinomycetota bacterium
GTCGAGATCAGGGTGTGGGGGTGGTCGTCGCCGAGCACCCAACGGAGGTGAGTCCGGGTATCTTCCAGAAGCACGCGGGCTTGCTCATGCTCACCGAGCTCACGCAGCACGATGGCGAGGTTGTTGGCCGAGGCCAGGGTGTCGGGGTGGTTGTCGCTGAGCAACCGACGGCGACTGGTGAGAGTGTCCTCCAAAAGCTCGCGGGCCCACTGATGCTCAGCCAGCTCGGTTAGGTCGGCGGCGAGGTTATGAGCCGAGGTCAGGGTGTCGGGGTGGTCACTGCCGAGCACCCGCTGGCGGCGAGTCAGGGTGTCCTCGTCGAGTGCGCGGGCGCGCTCGTATTCACCCAGCGCACGCAGGACGAGAGCAAGGCTGTTGGCGGACGTCAAGGCGTCAGGATGGTCTTCGCCGAGCATGTCCCGATCGAGCTGGTGTGCGCGTGTAAGCAGCGGTCGCGCGGGCTGGGGCTCACCCCGGGTTAGGAGATAGGTCGCGGCACGGTTGAGTAGCCACGAGACGTCGCAGCTGTCGGTGTCAGCGTCGCGGGCGGTGTCGCTGACGGCCAGCACGTGCGGCAGTAGCTGCCCCCACAGTGGCCAACTCGCCAGGTTGTTCCACGGCTCAGCGGGCACGACGTTTCGCAGCAGCCGACGGGTAACCGTAGTCATGTCGTCGCCGTGGGAGATGCCGCTTTGGCTGTCACGGAGGACGGCTTGCACGAGCCGGTGGACCTGCAGGCTATTCGGCTCTATCTGGGCCAGCGCGTGGCGCCGCAACAGCCCGGTCAGCCCGGCGAAGGCCACGGGGTCACCCGCTGCGGCCGCTAGCGGCGGGGGCAGCAGGTCCGGGCGGACGGTGAACAGTGTGAATGGGATTGGCTCGGGCGCCAACTGCGCGGCCAGGCTCAGCAGTACCAGCGCGGCGGGGTCGTCAGTGGCCAGCTGGTCAAACGCCAGGTGCAAGCTGGCGGCTAACGACGCCGGATAGGTCGTGGGCGTTTCTTGTGCAAGGATCACACAGGCTCGACGGATCAGTTGCTGCACGTAGACGCCGGCAGCCTGCCCGGTCGCCTGTAAGTAAGCGGCCGCTTGGGTGAGTGCTAGCGGCAGGTGACCCAGCGCATCGGCCAGCCAACCAGCGTCATCCTCGGTCAGCCGGGGGATCCGCTGGCGTAGCAGACTGACCGACTCGCCGCAGTCGAACACGTCGACCGGCACCGATGCGGCCAGCTCATTCCAATCCGGGTATCGCGAGGTGATCAACACATGACCTGCGCCACCGGGTAAGAAGGGGGTTACGACCCGCGGCGCTTCGACGTTGTCGTAGATCAGCAACCAGCGGTCCCGCTCCTGTAAAGCACCCAGCAAACGCGACATGGCCACCCCCGCCATATCGGTCTGCCCTACCAGGCCCAGCGCCCGGGCCAGCTCGGCTAACCGGTCGGGGATCAACGTCGGTTCTTCCGATGCCACCCACCACGCCACGTCGTAGTCATCGCGATGACGGTGGGCATACTCGATGGCCAGCGCTGTCTTGCCGATCCCACCCATCCCGTGCACGGCTTGCACGATGGTCGATCTGCCCGCGCACAGCGCGCTGCGCAGGCCAATCAGCAGCTGGTCGCGGCCAGTGAAGGTGAGATTCCGCGCTGGGACGTTCCACACCCGCCCCACTGGCATCAGCTCGGACCTAGCGCGCGACAGCTTGGTCAGGGCTTGGAAAAGTTCCATTTCCAAACCGTCGGGCGTGGTCACCGTTGCCGTGGTCAGTCCACTGTCGGCTAACCGGGCCCGGAAGGCCTCCTGACGAGCACTATGGTGACGGTCGAAGAACAGTTCTTTGGGCCCTTGTACATCGTCACCGAGCAGGAACACCAGCCGCGGCTTGCCGCCCTCACTAGCGGCCTGGAACTCCAGTTCGGTGTAGGATAGCTCCGGTCGGCCGCGCACCAGCGAGCCATAACGAAACCCCACGATCGCTACGTACACATCAGCCTGCGCCACCGCCTGTCGGCACACCTGCGCGGGCGGAGCGTCTCGGGCGCCAAAATACTCCATGTTCGCAACAACGCCCCCAGCTCGCATCACCGCCTGTTTCGCTGCGGCCACGAACGACCGGGACCTTCTGGGCAGCTGCCGCAGCTCCGACGTGTGACTCAGGAACACCCGCACTTCAGGCATGACTAACAGCATTCCATCCAAACCAGCACAGACCGGCCCACAACAGGGGTTCCGAGCTCGGTGAAAATCCGCCAGTGTCGCGGTCGTGGAGCGACGGGCACCGCGTTGGGCGCGGACCTGACTGTCGTCCATAAGATCGAGCAGACCTGCGTTGTCGTTGAGATTTACACCCAGCCGCCGGTGTCCCGGGCTGGTGGATACCGAGATCGATCCGTTGACGAGTCGGCTCGGCGCGAGGCGCGAGCGCTTGCCGCAGCACATCCTCGATCACCTGGCTCAACGTCCGTCCGCTGTGGGCGGCACTGATCTTCGCTTGCACGACGAGCTCATCATGGAGCTGCAACGTCGTCCTCACGCAGATGAGCGTACGACGACAGCAGATGTGCGCAACAAGCTACTTGTGGTCAGGATGGTGCAGCAGGGAGACCACTCGGCGACCCGTTCCACTGGTCGCGGGCTGGGGGTCGGACGGCGGCACACCCGGGGTGCGCGCGGTGACGGTCCGGAACAGCTCGACCGGCACCCGGCACTGCTGCACGAGGACGTCCCGGGTGATGCCCTCCTGCGCCAGCAGCTCGACAGCTCTCGGCAGCAGCGAGGGTTGCTCGATGGCGCTCACCAGCCCGGGTTCGTCCCGGCGCCAGCCACGGGCCGAGATGGTGGTCATGGCGTTGCGGTAGGACACCTCGCCGAGC
>JALZDU010000147.1 GCA_030862405.1 Actinomycetota bacterium
GTCCGATGAGGAACACGAACTCGCCCTTGTCCACCTCGACCGAGACGTTGTCGAGCGCGGGTCTAGTGGCAGTCTTGTAGGACTTGCTGACGTGCTCGAGCCGGATCACGAGCGGCGAGTCTACTCATCCGACCCAGATAATCTGCGGCAACCGGCGGCGGGTCGGTCCCTGGGTTCGACCGGTCGCTAAGCGGCACCGGCGGTCTGCTGCTGGCGGCGCCACCGGATACCGGACTCGAGAAAGCCGTCGATGTCCCCGTCGAGCACCGCAGCGGGGTTGCCCACCTCGTGCTCGGTTCGCAGGTCCTTGACCATCTGGTAGGGATGCAGCACGTAGGAGCGCATCTGGTTGCCCCACGAGCTGCCCTCGCCTTTGAGCGCGTCCAGCTCCGCCTGCCGCTCCTGGCGCTTGCGCTCCAGCAACCGGGACTGCAGCACCCGCATCGCCGCCGCCCGATTCTGGATCTGCGACTTCTCGTTCTGGCAGGACACCACGATTCCACTGGGCAGGTGCGTGATGCGCACTGCGGAGTCGGTGGTGTTGACGCTCTGCCCACCGGGTCCAGAAGATCGGAAGACGTCGATGCGGATGTCGTTCTCCGGGATGTCGACGTGATCGGTGGTTTCGGTCACCGGCAGCACTTCGACACCGGCGAAGGAGGTTTGCCGACGGCCCTGGTTGTCGAAAGGTGAGATCCGGACCAGCCGATGGGTGCCTTGCTCCACTGACAGGGTGCCGTAGGCGAACGGCGCCCTGACCACGAAGGTCGCCGACTTGATTCCGGCTTCCTCGGCGAAGGAGATGTCGTAGACCTCGGTGGGATAACCGTGCCGCTCCGCCCAGCGCAGGTACATCCGCATCAGCATCTCGGCCCAGTCTGCAGCGTCCACCCCACCGGCTTCGGAGCGGATCGTCATCAACGCGTCCCGCTCGTCGTATTCCCCGGCCAGTAGTGTCCGGATCTCCAGGGAGGCGATCTCAGCGCTGAGCCGGGTTCGCTCGGCTTCGGCCTCGCGCTGGGCACCTTCATCAGCACCCTCCTCGGCGAGCTCGTAGAGGACCTCCACGTCCTCTAGACGCTGCCGCAATCCCAGCACCCGCCGCAAGTCACCCTGCTTGTGAGCAAGCTTGCTGTTGACCTGCTGGGCGTGCTCGACGTCATCCCAGAGATCGGGACGGCCGGCCTCCTGCTCCAACGTGGCCACCTGGGACCGCAACCGGTCGATATCCAGCACAGCCTCGATGCCGGCAAGGGTGCCGGCCAGATCTTTGAGTTCGGCGGCGACGTCGGCGTTCACGTCGAACCAGCTTAGTCGCCCGCCAAGCCGGTCTCAGTCCGTGGGGATGGCGTCGAGCAACTTGAGCACCGCTCGCCGGTGCGCCACGGTGAAATCCGCCGCGGCCTTGACGTACGGATCGGTGGCAGCCTTGGCCTCCGCCCTGGCCTGGTCCAGATGAACGAGGTAATCGGCTCGGGCGCTGCTGACCAGGTTGGCCCGCTGTTTGGGAGTGAGTTGACCGGCGTGCACCAGGCGCAGGATCAGCGGGCTGCGCAGGTTGTCCGATCCTGAGGTGGAATTCAACCAGGACTTGAACGCGCGCTTGCCGGCAGCGGTGATGACGTATTGCTGGCTGGACCGCGCTCCCCGCTTGCCGAGCCGGAGAAGACCTGCCTCGGTGAGCACCGGTAGCTCGCGGTAGACCTGGCTGCGGGTCACACTGAAGAACGATCCGAACCGCTCGCCGGCAACCGCGACCAGTTGGCCCCCGGTCCGCGGGCCGTCATGCAACAGTCCCAGCAGGGCCGCTGAGGTGGCGTTCAGGTCGCGCATTCACTCACGGTGCCACGCCAGGCATGCCCTGTCCACAATGGTCAGCTCCGTCTACTGTGCCAGGCCCCTTCGGCGACACGGTTTCTACAGATCTCCGGCGAAGTGCCGGATCCGCTCGATGAGTCGGACCCGCTCGGCCGCAGATTCCGCCATCGGAGTCACGTTCAGCGTAGTCACGCCAGACGCACGCAACGCCTCCAACCGATCACACACGAAACCCGCCGGTCCGATCAGTGAGGTGTGCACAAGCAGCTCGTCGGGCACTGCAGCGGCCGCATCGTCCTTCTTGCCCGCCAGGTAGAGGTCCTGGATGGCGTCGGCCTCGCCCTCGAAGCCGTAGCGGCGGATCAGGTCGTTGTAGAAATTACGGCCCTTCGCGCCCATACCGCCAAGGTAAAGCGCCAGCATCGGGCGGATGGAGTCGAGCAACCCCGCCGTGGCGTTGGTGTCATCGGTAATAGCCAGCGGGGCGGACACCACGATGTCGAGATCGCCCAGCGACTGGTCACGCTTCGCCCTGCCTTGCGCCAGCGAGTCTCCCCACACCTCGGTGACGCGGTCGGGAAGGTAGAACATCGGTTGCCAGCCCTCGGCGATTTCCGCGGCCATTGCCACGTTCTTCGGCCCGATTGCGGCGATGACAATCGGGATCCGTTCCCGCACCGGGTGGTTGATCAGCTTCAGCGGCTTGCCCCGCTGGCTTGCCCCAGGCTGGGCGGGTAACGGGATCTGGTAGTGCCTGCCCTGATACTCCAGCCGCTCCCGGCGCCACACCATGCGGCAGATCTCCACCAGTTCCCGGGTGCGGCCCAGCGGCGCGGTATAGGGCACACCGTGGAAACCCTCGATCACCACCGGGCCCGATGCGCCGATGCCCAGGGTGAATCTGCCGCCCGACACGTAATCCAGCCCGGCCGCGGTCATCGCGGTGAGCGCCGGGGTACGGGTGTAGATCTGCAAGATTCCTGAGGCAATCTGCAGCCGCTCGGTGCGCGCGGCAATGAACCCCAGCTGGCTGACCGCGTCGAAACTGTAGGCCTCGGGTACGAACACAATGTCCAACCCGGCCTTTTCGTAGTCGGCCAGCTCCGCCACGGTCTCGGCAAACCCGCCGCCGTAGTTCAACGGCATCCCGATGCGCACCGCGTTTCCTCCTCGCGCGACGGCAGCTACCGCCCCTGCACCGGCAGCCTGCCAGGCGCGGCAGCCGACAGCACCCGGTAACGTTGAGTAGCCTGACCACGTGAGTGGCGACGTGACGTTGAGCAACGCTGGCGACGATGCCGAGGAGGTTCGCCCATGAGCTCCCCCGACCAGATCACCACCGAGCCCATCGGCCTCGACGAGGCGCGCAGGTTGGTCACTTCAGGTGCAGCCGTGCTGGTGGACGTCCGAGAGCAGCACGAATGGGACGCCGGGCACGCCCCCGAGGCCGTTCACATGCCAATCGGGGAGCTCGACGCCGCTGCATTACCGCCCGGCACGCAGATCGTCACCACCTGCCGCTCAGGCGGGCGGGGATCGCGGGCGGCCGCAGCGTTGCTCGAAGCGGGATTGCCGGCACGCAATCTGGCCGGCGGGATGCGCGGCTGGCGCGATGCCGGGCTGCCGTTGGAGTCATCCGATGGTGAAGCAGGCTCGGTGGACTGATACTACGGATCTTGCCCCGCCGATCACCGCGCATTCATGTAAGAATCTTCGTCCCGCGTCGGGTGAGCAGGTGCTCGAGGGCTAGTCGAATGCCGTCGGTAGAAGCCGGGGTCGCAGGTCCCCTGACGACACCGCGTCCACACCGTCCCGCTCGACGCGGGCAGCGAGCGTACGGGCGTGTCCGGCCAGACCCGCGATGTCTAGCCCATGCGGGGAGCCGGCAGCGTATGGGTCGATTCGAGCCGCGCCGCGGCGCAGTAGCGCTGCCGCGCCCTTCGGATTGCCCCGCTGCATGTGAGTGAGGCCGACCGCGAGCTGCGCGAGGCCCTGCCACAGCTCGCGCTGCTGCCCCGAGGTCGCCTTCCACACCCCTTCGAACACCTCGTGGGCGTGGAACGGGTAACCATCGTCGATCAGCTGCTGAGCTAGCCGCACAGCCTCCCCCGCGCTCGGCACGGCGTCCTCCGGAATCCGGCTGACGCCCTGCGCACCGTGCGGCAGCGGCCGGCCTAGGGCATCTCGAGGCCTGGCATTGCGGGCCCGGCCGGTGTGGTCCCGGTCACGGCTTTTCATTCTCCCCATGATGTCCTGGGCACGCCTTCTGAGCGAGGGCAGCGGCCGGATCGGGACAGATACGGGCAGGATGGAGGCATGGATCACCGCGGTCGTCGTGAGTACACCGACAGAATCCGGCTGGGTGACCGCGCGCTGCCGGTCGTCAGCCCGGCCCGGTTTTACGTCTGCGGCATCACCCCCTACGACGTGACCCATCTGGGACATGCCAGCACGTTCGTGTGGGCGGACGCGGCCGCTGCGGTGCTACGCCTGGCCGGAGCTGAGACTGTGACCTGCCGCAACGTCACCGACGTCGACGACGTGCTGACCCGTGCCGCCGTGCAACGCGGTCGGCACTTCGACGAGTTCGCTTTGGAGCAGGAGTACCTGTTCGGCCGAGATATGACCGCGCTGGGGGTGCGCCGGCCCGAACATGAGCCGCGAGCCCGGCATCATGTCGGACGTGTGGTACAGCTGGCCGCGGCGCTGCTTGCCACAAACCGCGCCTACCAGCGCGACGGCGCGGTCTACTTCCGTGGTGCCGATGTCCCCGCCAAGGCCGGGCTGAGCCTGGATTACGCAGCGGAACTCGCGGCCGAGTTCAACGATCCATCCGACGAGCATTTGTGCGACGATCCGTTCGACGTCCCGGTGTGGCGGCCGTCGGCCGACGACCAGCCGGGCTGGCCCAGCCCGTGGGGTCGCGGCCGCCCCGGCTGGCACGCGGAGTGCGCCGCCATAGCGTTGGGCGTGCTAGGCCCCGCAGTCGACATCCTGGCAGGTGGGGCCGATCTCACCTTCCCGCACCACGCCTACCAGACCGCCATGGTGGAGGCGGCGACCGGCGTCGCCCCCTTCGCGCGGACCGAGTTCCCGGTCGGGACCGTCACAGTGGGCGGTGCGAAGATGGCCAAGTCGGCGGGCAACCTGGTACTGGTCGGGGACCTGCTCACACACCATCCAGCAGCAGCGGTGCGGTTGCTCCTGCTCAACCGGAGGTGGCACCAGACCTGGAACTTCCGCGCCGACGACATCGATGCCGAGGCCGCCCATCTGGACCGCCTGTACTCCGCAGCGGGGACAGCGCGGACCTCGACGGCCGCATCGGACGCCGTCGTCACTGCCCTGTGCAACGACCTCGACGTTCCAGCCGCCCTCGCGATCGGCGAAGAGTCGGGTGGTGACGCGGCACGGTTGGTGCTGCGCACCCTCGCCTTGCAATGAGCATTGAGAGGCCGCCACTGTGACACGCACGCTGATCCTCCTCAGGCATGCGAAATCGGCATGGCCCGAAGGCATTCCCGACGTACAGCGGCCGCTGTCCGGACGTGGTCGCCGCGACGCTCCCGCTGCCGGCCGCTGGCTACGAGAGAGTTTCGCGAAAATCGATCTCGTGTTCTGCTCCCCCGCGGTGCGAGCGGCCCAAACCTGGGACCTTGCCTCCGCACAACTGGATGCGATACCCCGAGTCAGCCACGACGACCGGCTCTACGGCGCCTCAGCCGGGGAACTCCTGAGAATCACCGAGGAATTGCCTCCCACGGCGTCGACGGTGGTTCTGGTGGGCCACAACCCAGGACTCGAGGACTTCCTGGAGCTGCTGACCGGAGCCGCCGAAGCCCTCAAGACCTCTGCCATCGCAGTCATGACGACGCAGGTGACATGGGCGCAGGCAAAAGAGCGATCTTACACCTTGGAGGCATTCGCCATCCCGCGTGGTGAATGATTGATCACACCGTAACGTCTTCGCGGCCTGCCAATGTGACGACGGGTACGTACGCTGCCATCCATGCTGCTCAATGGGATCAATCACGTCGCGGTGCTCACCAATGACACCGCTCGCCTGCACGCGTTCTATCACGAGGTCTTCGACGCGACCGTGTCGCGCGACTCCGAAGTGTCACCTGGTGTACGGCTGTCGTTCGTTGACATCGGGCAGGGCTCGGAGCTCAACGTGTTCCATATCGACGGCAATACGGAGGCACAACGACAAACGCCGATGTTCGGACGGGGCCGCATTGACCATCTCGGGCTTCAAGCTGCGTCGTTCGGTGCCTTCGAGGAGATCCGCGAACGACTGATCGCATGCGGCGCGAGCGACCGATTCGTCACCGACTTTGGACCCGTACTCAGCGTCTTCTTTCGCGATCCGGATGGGCTCGAAAGCGAGGTCTGTGTCGATAACCCCGACGCCCAGCCGGGGGTTTTCAATCCCCCTGGGACGCCTGCGGCTCGCTTCGCAACTTAAGGCGACGTGACTGCGGGCAAGTCGCTGAGGGTTAGCGGGAACAGGGTGCCCCCTAGCCCATCACACACCGTCACGGAGAACGACCTGCTGGCCTTCTTTGAGACCGGAGATGACCTGGGTGCGATCGTCTCCGACCAGGCCAGCCTGGAACCTGACCTGCTGCTGTACGCCATCAGCATCCACGATGGTCACGGAGCTTTGGTCGCCTCGTTTGCGAACAGCCGAGTTAGGAACGGTGAGGACGTCCTCAACCTGGTTGGTCACCACTCGTGCTTGAGCGGTCTGACCATCCTTGAGCCGCGGATCGGTCTCGTTCAGCACGACGGTGACGTAGTAATTGATCACGCTGGAGATGCTGCTGCCAGTGGGAGCAACAGCGACCACCGTCCCGGCCCGGGTGAGATCCGGCACGGCATCGAATGATACGTCGACCTTTTGGTTAGGAGCGACCTTCGCAGCGTCAGCTTCCTCAAACGGGACAACCACCTGGAAGGTATTGATTTCGCTAAGAACTAAGAACTGGTTGCCGCCAGGACGCGGTGTACCACCGGTGGAGTTACCCAGGGAAACGCTGCTCGCCGCGGAGTCAGTAAGTCCGGGAATAGGCGCAAAGCTTCCCGGCGCGAGTGGAGTGGTGTTCTGGCTGGGGCCGATGTACTCCCCCGGCACGCCGTTGATGACGGACACGGTGCCCGCGACCGGGGCGCGCAGCACGGTGTTGTCCACATCCCGCTGGGCGGCAGCGACCTGGGCTTGCGCGCTGGCCACCAGCGCAACCTGCTGTTCGATGTCAAACGGCCGGTCCGAGCGCACAGCGTCGAGGTTGCTCTGCGCGGCGATCACGCTCTGGCGCGCATTCTCGATCGAGACATGACCAGATGCGCGATCAACATTCAGCTTCTGCTGCGTGGCGTCGAGAGCGGCCTTGTCTGTCATCACCTGGCGACGGCCATTGACAACCGCCTGCTGGTCCGTCGGGATCCGGTTACATGCCGGGTTGCCCCTGGCACTGCCGGCCGGACCTGGGGGGGTGGCACCCACGGCTGCGGGACCTACACGGGCGGGGTTGTCCAGCTCTGCCTGAGCCGGTCCCACACCAACCGACGAGTCAGGCCGCCCGTCCTGAGCACCTGAGCCGTTACCGGGCGGAGGCGGAGCGTAGGGAATACCGCCGGTTGCGGCGCAAGATACCTGATCGGCACGCAACTGTTCTTGAGCCTTGTTCAGCAGGAAAGTGTCGAAGTCCAACTGCCGGTGCGCCTGGTCTACCGCCGAAGCGTCGGCAGCCAGCTGCGTATCGACCAGCCTCTGCGACGCCACCAGAATTTGCCGGGCTTGGTCGAGCGCTTCCCCCGCACCCTCAACTGTCGTCGCATTGACAAGCTTGCCAAACAATGCCTGCTGAGAATTCAGCTGCCCCTGCAGCTGATTCAACGTCTGCCGAAGCTCGAAGTCATCGGTGCGCGCCAAGACCTGCCCCGGGCTCACCCGATCCCCGACCTTGACCAGTACCTCTTCGAGCTGCCCACCTTTCGGGAACCCCAGGTTCTTCTCGGTGATGGCGGCCAACGAACCTGACGCGGACACCTTCGTGACGACCGCGGCCCGCTCCACCCGTCCGGTAGGTGGAGCTGACGGTTCGCTGCCGCACGCAACCCCCGCACCCAGCACAGCCACCAACCCGAGCGCCGCCAAAATCCGGGCCGTGTGGGACCGAGCTGGTGCCTGCGGTGTCGGGCTGGTCGGGATCGTGGTCACAGCGAGGTTCCCCCCTGTCATCGGCTTCTTCGCTGTGCAACGCCTGACAACGCTGTGAGTTACGGGGTGTTACGCGCCGGAGCGGGTGAGTCGTGGCAGTCACTGGTAACGGAGTGCTTCGATGGGCCGTAGCCGGGCGGCGCGGTTGGCCGGGTAGCCGCCGGCGATAAGGCCGATCGCGAGACTGATCGCGAACGAGACCACGATGGAGGGGATGGTCACGGCGGGAGCGAATGACTCGAAGGTGGGGCCAAAGGAGGGCGCAATGCGAGCACCGAGCGCCGACAGGCCCACCCCGGCGACGACACCGATAAGCCCGCCGATGCCGGCCAGCACGATGGACTCGATGAGGAACTGTTCGAGAACCGCGCGCCGAGTTGCGCCGATCGCTTTTCGGATTCCTATTTCCCGGGTTCGTTCGGTGACGGAGACGAGCATGATGTTCAGGACTCCGATAGCACCGACGAGCAATGAAATCGCGGCGACGGCCGCGGTGAACAGGGTGAGGATGCGCAGGACCTGATTAAACGAGTCAAGCCTGCTGCGCAGGGATTGGACCTCGAAATCCCGGTTGGCGGAGTCCTTGATCCGGTGCCGGTCACTGAGAATGCGGATCACTTCGTCCTGGGCAGCGGGCACTGCGGACGCTTGGGTCGCTTGCACGATGATCTGGTTGATCTTGTCGCCACCGCCGAAGATGTAGCGGCGCGCGGTGTCCAGCGGCATGACCGCGACGCTGTCGCCGGGTTCACCGACGGACTGCATCACCCCAATGACCCTGAAGGTCTGGCGATTCATCCGGACGGTCTGGTGCAGCGCAGCCCCGGGATCATCGCCGAAGAGGTAGGTCGCCACGCTGGATCCCAGCACGACGACTTTGGCGCCGGTACGGGCCTGCGCCTCGTCGAAGAACGACCCCGCCGCCACGTCCTGGTTGTTCACCTCCATCCAACTCTCGGTGGAGCCGACGACATTCGCCCGGAACCTCCAGGCGTCGGTCTCGACCAGCGCTCTACCGGCGGTGGCGGGAATCACGGTCTCGATGTGATCGGCAAGTGCCGGGTCCTGCAACGCCGCGACGTCTGCATCGATCAGATCCTTTGGGGCGGCACCGCCGGGGACATTGCCCACCGTTGGCACGATGGTGATGAGGTTGGCCAGGGGCTCGAGTTGCGCATTGACCGAGGTCTTCAGGCCATTGCCGAGAGCGACCAGGAGGATCACCGCCGCAACGCCGATGATGATGCCGAGCATGGTCAGCGCGGAGCGCAACCGATTGGCGCGTAGCCCACGCATCGCGATCCGTAGCGCCTCCCGCAGATTCACGCGCTGACCTCCGACCGGTTCCGCTGCACCTGATCGCTCACGATGCGCCCGTCGCGCAGCCGCACGACCCGTTTGGCGAATCGGGCGATGTCCTCTTCATGGGTGATGATCACAACGGTGCGGCCGGCATCGTTCAGCGCTGCGAGCAACTTCAAGATCTCGACGCTGGATGCGGTGTCGATGTTGCCCGTGGGCTCGTCGGCAAGCAGCATCGTGGGATCGTTGATCAACGCCCTCGCTATCGCCACCCGCTGCTGCTGACCGCCGGATAGCTCATTGGGCATGTGCTTTGCGCGCTCCTCCAACCCGACCTGCTCCAGCACTGACCGGGCTCGCGCGCGTCGATCTCGCACCCCGGCGTAGACCAACGGCAGCTCGACGTTGCGGATCGCGCTCGTGCGCGGGACGAGGTTGAACGACTGAAACACAAACCCGATCTTGCGACTGCGGATCTTGGCCAGCCGGTTGTCGCTGAGAGTGCTGACATCGATGCCGTCGAGCAGGTAGCGCCCGCTGGTGGGGATGTCCAGACAGCCCAGGATGTTCATGAGCGTGGTCTTGCCCGATCCGGACGGCCCCATGATCGCGACCAGGTCACCGTCATCAATGGCCAAGTCGACACCATCGAGTGCTCGTACCTCGACCGAACCCATCCGGTAAACCTTGGTGACGTCCTCAAGCTCGATCATTTCACTCCCTCCTGCACATCAAACGCCATCGGGGTCCGGCGACCGACGCGCGAGCTACTAACCTGTCGATCACGCCCGGCCGGCCAGCGGGCGTTACGAGCAGTCCTTCCATCTGTCAAGCTCTGCCTCCGCCAGCGGGCAGTGGACGACCACGGCCTGGGCAGTGGCGCATATCGCGAGCGCACCAAACCCATCCGGGCCGGACCTTGGGGTGGGAGGGGACGTCACCCACCGTACACGGTCGAGATCGACGCTACCCCCTCGCGCCCGTTACGCAAAGTACTGAAACACATACACGTATGGGTCTTTTTGTAGGCTGAAATCAATGCTCGGGTGCTGGACTGTCGGCTGTCTGCAGCGACGCAGCGGGTTTCCAGAGGCGCGCAGGCCGAGACGGCGTTGCAAAACAGCAGCTCTACCGCCCGAGGCACGGTCGCGGCAACCACACCTCCACCTATCGAAGGCCGATCGATGCCACTGCAATCGGTTCCTGGTAGGTGCCGTGACGTGCTGTCACCGGTCCCGTGGCGCTCGTGAGCCGACTCTCATCCCTACCGATCGACCATGACGCTCTGCAGTGCTGCCATAACCGCAGTCGGGAGCTTGGGGAACCAAGCCCGCCCCGGTCGGGATGATCGTGGCGAACTGCACGCACATCCTGCGCCACGCAGACGCCGAACAGCACGACGCGTTGTGAATCGGCGGAATGATGTGGTTCACGCACTGGTGCCGGTGATCTTGGCCGGGCTGCCGGGTGTTGCGTCTGGCCAGACAGCG
>JALZDU010000154.1 GCA_030862405.1 Actinomycetota bacterium
GCCAGCGCAGGGCTCGTCCGGTGGCGAGCTGGGCTGAGGGGCGCAGCAGCCGGGACAGTTCGCGGCGTTGCCCGGTGGAGAGGTTGGACCAGTTCTTGCTGGGGGGCCCGTTGAGGTCGTGGGCGAAGCGCAGCACGTCGGCGTGGCGGTCGGGCAGGACTTCCAGCAGTAGGCGGGCTTTGCGTTGCCCGGGACGGGTGCCGCCGGTGGTGGTGTCGGACAGCCCGGCCAGCACACCGTTGCGGAACCGGGTGATCAGCGTGTCGCGGACGGGGTCGGGGATCGTGTCGAGGCCCTGGTCGCGGGCGAGGTTCCCCTGACCGATCAGCTCACGCAACGCGTCGGCGATCTGGATCGGCCACACCGCGTCGGGGTAGAGCTGTGCGGCGCCGGCGAGATCGCGCAGCAGATGGGCACAACACAGCTGATGGACCAGCGGTCCCGAGTTCGGCGGAGTCGTAGTTCTGGTAGCGGTCGTGCACGATCACCGAGCCGTCCAGGTCGGCGAGGACGAAGGCTTTGAAGGTGTCCAGGGACCGGTCACCGACCAAGTAGTGGGTGTAGAGCTCGGTGCACGCGACCAGCAGGTAGCGCTCGGCCTTCTTCTTCCCCGCGGGGGCCTTGTTTGGGCCGACCTTGAGCGGGGTCTCGTCGCAGCACACCGCGTGGGCACTGGTGATCAACGCGCGGATCCGCTGGTGGGTCTCGGTGAGCAGCCCGGCAGCGCGGGCGATCATGCCGTGGCAGAAACCGACCGACGGGCGTGCTCCGGTCAGCGACTCCAACAGCGCGACCACGCGATGCGCGGGGATGAAGTGCACCACCATCAGATACACCGCGAAGGCTTGCAGGTTCGGGCCGTACCCGACCGGCCCGGGCCGGGCCCCCTCTGGCCGGTCGGCGCTGTGGCGCCTCCCGCAGCCGCAGCGCACCTGGTGCTGGTCGAACTGGGTGATCCGGGCACTGACCTGCGGGATCTCATGCTGCTGATAGCGGTCCACGATCCCCAGGTCCCGAGCAGCGCCCAGGTCCTCACCGCACTCACAGCGCCCCTGGGGAAACCGGTCCTGGCGTTCATCGGGGTCCTCAGTCCAGCCCAGATGCGACCCTGGTGCTCCGCGCTGCTTGCCCTTGGGGCGCGTCGGCCCACCCTGACCGCGCCTGCTCTCCGGCGGTGCGGGCTTTCCCGGATCCTCGTCACGCGAGGGCGGCATTGAGGAGTTCCCCGAGTTACGCGAGAGCAGATGCTCCAGACGGGCCAGCTTCCCAGCCAGGGCCTCGTTGGCCTCCATCAACTCCGTGATCTGCCCGGCCTGCATTTCGATCTGCCGTTCCTGCGCGGCCAACTGCCCGGCCTGCGCGGCCAGCTGCTCGCCCTGGCGGCGCATCACGACGATCAGCTCGTCGCGCGACATCTCCTCCAGCACCGGCACCCAGAGATCAAAGCGCACCCCAGCCGATCAATCCCTCAGCGACACGCCCCACAGGCACCAACCATCACATCTCACGCCCAACGGCGCGCTCCGCGCCCTTCCGCACGTCAGCGCACGCGGCACAGGGGCTGAATGTTTGCTCTGGGAGGTGTGAGAGAAGGTGAAAGCGAACAAGGGCGCACCGGGTGTGGACGAGGTGACGCTCGAGGAGTTCGAGAAGGATCGGTAGGACAACCTGTACAAGATCTGGAACCGGATGTCCTCGGGCAGCTACTTCCCGCCACCGGTGCGCGCGGTGGAGATCGGCAAGCCGGACGGGGGTGTCAGTGTCCTCGGCGTCCCGACGGTGGCCGACCGGATCGCCCAGACGGTGGTGGCGCGGGTGTTGGAGGAGAAGGCCGAACCGGTCTTTCACCCCGACTCCTACGGCTACCGTCCTGGGTCAGGAGTGGGTGGCTCTCAGCCAGAAGTAGGTGACGGGCCGTCCGGGCGCTGCTCAGGATGGATGAGGTGCTCGAACGCGGCCAGGTTGGTCAACGACTCCCCGCGGGAGACCCGCCAGGCCCACTCGCGGCGGATGGAGGACGCGAAGCCGATCTCCAGCAGGGTGTTGAAGTCGCT
>JALZDU010000160.1 GCA_030862405.1 Actinomycetota bacterium
GCCCGTCGCGACGGTACTGGTTAACGCGGTCGATGAGCACGATGGCGTTGGTTACCACGATCCCGACGAGCATCAGCATCCCGATCAGTGCGGGGACATCAAGCGGCGTATCGGTGAGCAGCAACAGGCCGAGCGCACCGGTGGCCGCGAATGGGATCGCGACGAGCAGCACCAGCGGCTGCAGCAGGCTGCGGAACGTCACCACCATGACCATGTAGACCACGGCGATCGCCACCAGCAGGGCCAGGGTGAGTTCCGCGAACGCGTCGCTCTGATCGGCGCTGACCCCACCGATCTCGGCGATGGCCCCGGCCGGGAGATCCAGCTCGTCGAGCTTGGTCTGGAGCGCGGCGGTGACCGCACCGAGGTCGTCAGCGGCCGGCCGCGCGGTGATCTGGGCGCTGCGAATTCCGTCGGTGTGACTGATGCTCGGAGCGGTGGTCGACTGCTTCACCGTCGCGACATCAGACAGCTCCACGGTGCCATTGGCGGTCGGCAGCGGCAGCTCCCGCAGGTCCGCGAGATCACCGGGAGCCGTCCCGGTGCGTACCCGCACGCTTTGCTCCACCCCGTCAATGGTCAGGGTGCCGACAGTGGTGCCGCTCAGCGCCGTCGACACCTCCTGCCCGATCTGCGCCTCGGTGAGCCCGTCCCGTGCGGCCTTCCACCGGTCAACCGCGACCTGGACGATGGGCTGTGCAGCAGCGAGGTTGTTGCGCACATCGGCGGTGCCCGGGATGGACGCGACGGCCTTTTGCACCTGATCGGCGGCCTGCGCGAGGACCTCCCGGTCCTCGGCCCGCACCACGACGAGCAACTGATCGTTGCCGCCCTGGCCGGCCTGCACGGTCAGCGTGCCGACCTCCTCGGATCCACCCAGCGCGACAAAGCGGGCCCGCAGGTCATCAGACACCGCAGACGCTTTCGCCCCAGCGTCAAGCGTGACCGAAAAGCGGGTGGCACTGCTGGCCAGGCCGAGCGGGGCAAAGCCGGATGCGTCGGCCGGTGACCCGACGGTCACCTGGTAACTCGCTATCCCGCGGGTCTCGGCCAGCACATTTTCGATCCGCTTTGCCGCGGCGTCGGCCTGCGGTTGCCCGGTGCCGGGGGCCAGCTCCTGGCTCACTGAGAGCGTGTCGCCGCCCGCGTCGCCGAGGAAGTTCGTGCGCAGCTGGGAGGACAGCGTCATGGTGCCCAGCAGAATCGCCGCCGCGACCACTAGCGACATCACCGGTCGGCGCAGCGCCACCTGAAGCACCGGCAGGTAGCCCCGCTGCAGCACGGTGCGCGTAGCTGGTGACCCGTCGGCATCGTCACCGTTGGTGTCAGCCGGGCGCGGCTGGGGATGCGTTGAACTGCGCAGCACTGCCGAGGCCAGCACAGGGACCACGGTCAGCGACACCAGCAGCGACGCGAGCAGTGCCGCGGTCACGGTGACCGCGAAGGGCCGGAATAGCTCGCCGACCTGCGCACCGACCAGTCCGATTGGTGCGAACACGGCCACCGTCGTCACCGTCGAGGCGGTGATGGCGCCGGCCACCTCGCCGACAGCCGTGACGATCGCGGCACCCCGCGGGCCACCGTAGCTGATATGGCGCTTGATGTTCTCGATGACGACGATCGAGTCATCAACGACCCCGCCGATCGCCACCGTCAGCGCCCCGAGGGTGAGGATGTTGAGCGTGTAACCACCAAGATGGAGCACGCCCATCGCGATGAGCACGGACAGCGGGATCGACACCGCCGTCACCAACGTCGCCCGGACCGACAGCAGGAAACCGAGGATCACCAACACGGCGAAGGTCAGCCCGAGAAGGCCCTCGGTGGTGAGGTCGTGGACCGATTGCTCAATGAACGGCGCCTGGTCAAGCACCACCGTGATCTGGGCTTTTTGTTCGCTGCCGCCGAGCAGCTCGGTGATCTGCGGCAGCGCCTGGTGGACCTGATCGGACACCGCGACGGTGTTAGCCTGCTGCTTCTTGGTCACCTCGATGCCGATGCTGGGCGCACCATTGATGCGGGTGTAACTGGTGAGAGTGGCGGGCTCGGCAGTGACCTTTGCGATGTCACCGAGCCGCACTGGTTTCGTGTCGGGGGCGCCAGCGGCCAGCACGGTCCAGCTGGCCCGGAGCTCCACCTGCGCCGAGCTGGAGTCCTCGGTGGAGGAGCTGGAGTCGTCGGCGGGGAAGGAAGTCGTGCTGGAGGTGGGGGTGCACAACGGAGGCTTGAGGACCGGAAGCTCGGGTACGCACGGTGGCCTGGAGTCGGATGGGCTCGGCGTGGGCCTCGGCGTGGGGCTCGGCGTGGGCCTCGGCGTGGGCCTCGGCGTGGGCCTCGGTGTGGGGCTCGGCGTAGGGGTCGAGGTGGTGCTCGTAGGGGACGGAACGGTGGTGGGGATACCGGCGCCGGGCGGCACGGCAGGTGGCACAGCCGGCGGCGCGACCGGTGGCATCACGGGCAGACCTCCCGGCGGCATCACGGGCAGACCTCCCGGTGGCATGGCAGGGAGGACGACCGGCAGCGCTCCGCTGGGAGTGATGTAGAGGTCGCGGAGCTGCTCGACCGAGGTGATCTGGCTGCCGACCTCAACGGTAAGTGGCTCGGTCTCCGGGCTGAGCTGGCCGGCTGGCACCCGCACCCCGTTGGCCTTGAGCACGCTCGAGATGCTGCTCAGCGACACCCCCCGGTCTGCCGCCTCGTCGGTGTCCACGTCCACGATGATCTGCGGCTCACGGATGCCTGACAGCGTCACGTCGGCGACACCGTCGAGTCCGGCGAGCAGCGGGCGGACGTCGTCGCTGAGCACGGCGGCAACCCGATCGTTACCCAGGTTCGACGAGACCCCCAGATGTACGACCGGGAGGCTGTCGGTGCCACCGGTGACGACTTTCGGGTCGACGTCCGCGGGCAACACCACGCCCTGGACGGCTCGGTGAAGCTGCGAGGTTAGCTCAGCGGGATCTGATCCGTACTCCAGATCAACGGTAACCACCGAAGAGGCGCCGGTGCTCGTCGAACTCGTACCGGTCACGCCGGTGATGCCGCCGACCGCAGCCTCGATCGGCGTCGTGACTTGCTGCTCGACCACCTCCGGCGACGCGCCTGGATACTCGGTGACCACCAACGCCACCGGGATGTCGATGGAGGGAAGCAACTCCTGGCGCAGCGACATCGTGCTGATCGTGCCGAGCATGATGATCAATGCCGTGACGAGACCGACGATTGCACGGTTGGTCAAGCTGAGACGGGTCAACCAGGTCATCGAACACCCTCCGCAAAGGGAGTCGGCAAGATCCATTCAGAACTAACGCGCTGCCGAGGGTCCTCGAGTCGCACCAAGCCGCCCTGCAGCACAGCATCGCCCGCCACAAGCCGAAGTCGACGTTCGACAGCGGTCTCACCATGATCCGGTGGGCCAGGCTGACAGCGGACGGTGCGTGCCGATCTGCCCCGGGCGTATTCCTCAACCTTGGGCCAGCACGATGACACTGACGTTCTGATGAACAAATTGAGTACGATCGTGCACAGCGCGGTATACCGGATGTGTCGGTGCGCCGACACGCACCGCGCGCTTACCATAACCTCTTGCCTCAGGTGGCGGATCGGCACCAGCCGTATCTCGCGGGGTGGCACTTGGAGGAATACCAACAGAAAGCAACTCAGGGCGTACGCTAAGAAAGGCACAAAGCCAACGACGGCGAACAGGGAACCACCCGCTGCGGTGCCGGACATCTGCGCCACGGACCCGCGCGCTGTGTTCAACGCCATCGCCACGGAGAGCCGGTCGACCGGAACCGCCTGAGGCAGGAAGGTATCTCCGCCAGTCGGAACAGCGCGGCGCAGATCCCCATCACGACGCCCCACGGCGATCAGGTACACGATCGAACCACGTTCCATTACAAGACTGCCGCGACACTGACCGCCGCGATTACCTGAATCGCCTCGCAACTCAGCATGATCGCCTTACCATTCCAACGGTCCGTCAGCGCTCCCGCCGGCACGCCACCAAGGAGCTGCGCGATCGGTGATCACCGCAGCATAAGTTCAGATTGAGCGGTCGAGCCGGTGAGCGCGAGTAACAGCAAGGGGACGCCATCACCGAGGCGCTGACGCCCGAGAGCACCGGTGACCAGCTCATGATCGCCCACTCGTCACCACTGGCGCTCGGTTCGTCCGGCAAGCCACGGAGCCGGACGAAACCGAGCGGTCAGTGGTGTGGTGAGTGGTCAGCCAGCTGCTGGTGTAGCTGATCAACCTCGGCGCGCAGCTCGCCCAACTGACGGTGGAGAGCCTGGACCGCGACCACCAGCACACCATGGGCATCCACCATCGGGATAGTGGTATCGCCCTGTCCCAGCCGGAAGGTCGCATGCCAATCCTGGGCCATCGGACCCAGGTGGCGCACACCCGCAGCTTCCCACCGGTAGCGCCAAGTCGCCACCGGCAACGCACCGAGCTTGGCCAAAATGTCGAAACCGTTGACTGGCCCGGCGCTGATCCTGTTGGTGTCGATCGGGTCTGTCAGGGTCGGCGTCCTAGGCGTATCCCACCGAGGCGGCCAACCCTGGATGTGATCGGTCACCGACTCCAATTCACCGCCACAATATCGGACTTGAGCCGGCGGTTGCTAAGAAAGCCGCCGAGAAAGTTGCCGAGACCACCGAGCACAGAAGTGAGCAGGCCGAAGACTCCACTCAACAACATGTTGAATCAGTCCTTTCATCAGAGCACCGGAAGTAGCTGGTCTAAGTGGTATGACCAGCTGCAGGCAATACTAGCCAGCCGAATACCGCCACTGTCAAGGCCTGACTTTGGTTATTCATTCAGGTAGATGGAAAGTATCGTGGGGCGATCGGCTTGTCGTCGGAGAGTGAGTATGCCCATTGTTAAGATATCGGTAACTTGTACCCACGGCGGCTCATCAGGTAATTAGCGTGTAGCTCGGCGCGATCGCTTGCCAGCACAACGTGAGCTAGTCGAGCCAAGTATCTGAACTCTTTTAACGTATCTTTGCAATCGATTTATCTCGGCGAAAACATGTAGCTCGAAGCGATCGGTCACCTTCAGAAAGTGAGCTGCCCAGCAGAGGTCGCGGCAAGTGCGCGAGTGGTCTATGCCGCCGTACCCGGCATCACCATCAGGTCGCCCACAATTACACGCCACCTAGCGAGTGCACGGACAGTGCAGTCCAGCTCGGGCCAGCGCGTCGGACAACCGGCCGGCCAGCGCATCAGGGCCGAAATGCTCTAATGCCAGCGCCCGGTTGCGTGCCAACAGTGCGGGGTCTGGGTCGATGAACCAGGCAGCCAGCGGCGCTGGGTCGTCGACGGGGAACCAGGTGAAGCCAAGCGACGCCACCTCCCGCGCCACCGGGTAGTCGCTGACCGCCAGCGGTCTCCGAGCCAGCGCGGATTCGATCAACGGCAAGCCGAAGCCCTCCCACGTCGAGGGCAGCACCACCGCATCCGCGGCGGCGTAGGCATCGGTCATTCGCAGCCCCTGGGGCAGTCCCCGGCGCACCGGACAACCGGCTGTGGAGAGCAAGTCGGCGAGCTGTGGACCGTAACCCTCCTCCGCGGGCCCGGTCAGCCAGTAGACCGCGTCGATGGCCTGCGCCAGCGTGATCCCGGTGGCGATGTTCTTGCGCGGGATCGCTCGCGTGGGCTGCAGGAGTAGCCGCTGATGTGGCGCCACACCCAGCGCGGCTCGCGCCACCCCCCGGTTACCGCGGCGCGGGATGCGGGCATAGCCGGGGTAGACAGCGGTCGCGTCGATGCCGCGCCGGCCCAGCTCTGCGGCGCTGTGCTTGCTGATGGCGACGTGCTGCCAGCCGGGGTCGTCCGGTGGCCAGCCGCGCAGGTGTGCATAGCGCTCCCGCTCCCAGGGCAGATCGTGGTGGCGTAGCACCGCACTACGCCCGCGCGCAGCATGCGCGACCGCCTCGCTCGCCTGCAGGTTCACTGGAAGCGAGCAGACGTTCTCCACCACGATGAGGTCGACGCCGTGAAGCGCCACCTCGATGTCCCTGGTGCGAGCCGGATGGGGGGTGTCGAAAGCGAGCCCTGGTACCAGGCGATCCGCCGCACCGGCTCCGGCGACGGTGCGCACCTGGCAGCCGAGCCGGCGCAGTGCCGTGATCCACTGCGCCGCGGCAACCGACACCCCATCAGCTGCACCGAGCCGGTAGGACAGCACAGCAACTGTCACCGCTCGTGAGTGGCAAAC
>JALZDU010000163.1 GCA_030862405.1 Actinomycetota bacterium
GCTTCCCCGAGCCAGCGTTCTACTCCTACACCGCCCCGGAGCCCACCGGACTGCCTGACGAGCCGCTGCAGCCCTCGGCGGCTCGCTGGATCGAACGCAACGGCAGCCACATCGCACTGTTGCGCTATGACGACGCCCGCACATTGCCCGAACCACGGGCGGCCGTACTCGACTTCTTCGAAAGCGCCTACCAAGCCGGTGCCCGCCACGCTGGATGGGACATCGCCCGCTGGGCGTGCCCCGGCGGCGTCACCGACCCACAGATCATCACCGAGTCGCGCACAGCATCGAAAAGCCGATAGTCGCCTAACGCCCGTGTCAGCTCCAGACCAAAGCGCCGGCGCAATCGCCGGGCTTATCATCAGCTACGCGCTGGCCGTGGATCGCCCGGACTGGGTCGACCGTGTGACCTCGCCGAGGCCCCCGGGCCCCCGGTGTGGTTCCCTCACCGCCTTTGTTCGTCCCTGAGCCGATCAACAACCGGCTCTGGCACATCTCGTTCAACCGGGTCAACGACAAGCTGACCGAAGAGCTCGTCAGGGGACGGGGGGACATTTTCTTCGGCTATTCCGAAGCCCTACGCGGCAGCTTCGGGTTTTGTCGCGCGGGACACCACCCTCGCACAGAACGAGCAGCGCAGACCCGGCCGCTGACCATGCCCGTCCTGGCGATCGGTGCGCGGGCAAGCCCGGGGCATTCTGGCCACAGACTTCTTCTGTGTCGACACGCTGCTGCTCCAGCGGCTGTATGGGCTGTTCGTGGTGGAGCACGTGGCCCGCCGCGTCCACCTTCTCGGGGTCACCGCGAACCCGAGCGGTGCCTGGATTGCCCAGCAGGCGCGCAACTTCCTGATCGACCTCGGCGATCGCGCGGTTCAGTTCACGTTGTTGATCCGGGACCGCGACAGCAAGTTCACCGGCATTTCGATGCCGTGTTCGCCAGTGAGGCTATTCGTATCCTGCGCACACCGGTGCGGGCGCCCCGGGCAAATGTGATCGCCGAACGATGGATCGGAACTGTCCGCCGAACTGCTGGACCGGATACTGATCATCATCGCCATCTCACGGTAGTGCTGACCGAGTACGCGAATCGGTAGAGTCAGCCGGGTGGCCTCGCATGTGACATCGACCGGAAGATTACTCGGGATCAGCGATGTGCACGTGGGCAACCCCGAAAACCGCGAGGTGGTTGAAGGTCTACAGTCCGAGTCGGACGATGACTGGTTGATCGTCGCTGGAGACGTAGCCGACCTCGTCTCCGACATCGAATGGGCATTGCAGGTTCTACGTGATCGGTTTCACACCGTTATTTGGGTACCGGGAAATCACGAGCTTTGGACGCTGCCGACGGACCCTGTCACGTTACGCGGTCAGGCCCGTTACCAGCACGTGGTGGACGTCTGTCGACGGCTGGGAGTGATCACACCCGAGGATTCCTACCCAGTCTGGCAGGGTCCGGGTGGGCCAGCTCGGATCGCGCCGTTGTTTCTGCTCTATGACTACACCTTCCGATTCGATGGCCTGCACACCAAGGAGCAATCGCTGGCCTACGCGCATCAGACCGGGATCGTCTGCGCCGACGAGGTCTTGTTGCACCCAGATCCGTATCCGAGCCGGGAAGCATGGTGCCAGGCCAGGATTGCCGAGACCGAACGACGGCTCATCGCCTGCGATCCGGACGTGCCACTGGTGTTGGTCAACCACTGGCCACTGATCCGCGAGCCGACCCGGGTGTTGCGGTATCCGCAGTTTGCCCAGTGGTGCGGGACCGAGCTCACCGCAGATTGGCACCGTCGGTTCAATACCGCAGCCGTGGTGTACGGCCACCTGCATATCCCGTGCTCAACGGTGCACGATGGGGTGCGGTTTGAGGAGGTGTCGCTGGGCTATCCGCGTGAGTGGACCCCCAGAGGCCTGCCGCGTCCCGTGCTCCGCCCAATATTGTCGACGCAGGAGTCCGGGTGATCGGAACAGCTCGACGCGGTGGCCTGCAGTGCGCGTGCGGAGCTGACGCTCAGCCCGCTGACGGCAAGAGGGGTTCGGCGAGGCAGATCATCTCGGTCGGAGCTAGTACGGCGCGGGTCAGACCGTCGACCATGTTCGCGATCTTCAAAGGTGCGTCTGGGCCCATGACAATGTGCGAGCCGAGCACGGGCGGCCCGCTCTGTGCAGTTCGTGCCCTCATCTCGCGGAAGAAATCGAGCGCGAAGTCCCGCCGGTCACGTTGGGACTGCACCGTGAGGCCGGTCTTCGCGAGCACCTCCCGGTAGTACGCCGGTTCAGCGACGAAGCTGGTTGCAGCACTAGCGGCCCACGGCACGGGGAAGGCGATGTCGCCTGGTCCGGCGCGCATCACGTCGTAGACACCGAAGAGCCCTCCGGGCACCAGAACTCTCCGGACCTCGGCGAACAGGGTCGCCTTGTCGGCAATATTCATCCCGACGTGCAGCATGCATGCGCGGTCGAATGAGCCATCGGAAAACGGCAGTTTTGCCGCGCTGCCTTGGTGGAACTCGGCAAGATTCGCGAGCCCGACCCGACGGGTGAGCGACGCGGCAACCTGCACATATTCCATGGTCAAATCGAGACCGGTCACCTCGACAGCATGCTGACGAGCCAGGTAACGAGCAGTACCACCCAACCCGCTGCCCACGTCCAGCACGCGCAACCCTGGTCGGAGGTCGAGCTGGTTGACCAACTCTGCCGTGGCCGACCGGCCACCGATGTGGAACTCGTCGACCGGTGCCAGTTGATCGAGATCCAGGTACTCAAGGTCGGCACCGATCGTCGTCAGCAGGTCAAGAATCTGCTGCTCCAACCCTCCACGCGAGTAGTGCTGAGCGACGGCCTGCTCGTTCATCCCACCACCTCCGGTACACATCAGCGGACGTTCTACCATCGGAGGTCGGCCCCGCCGCTCGTCCGGAACCTTGGTATCACCGACTGCGCCCACGAGCACGTCGCCCTCAAGCGCGGTCGAACGACACCGGTGGATGCCCGCGTACGCGCCACGACGGCTGGTCACCTACCTTGATCGCGCCCACCGGGTCACCCAGGTGTGAGCACGGACACGGACACCGCAGCGCAGTGGCGACGATCTGGCGGTGTGGCCCCCGGGTTTGCCGCACACCGACGAAATAGCACCGATCAGCAACCTCGCCCGGCCGCCGGACGCCTGCCCGTGATCCGGGCTATATCGTGCAAAGTGTGACTGTGAATGTGAGTAGTGACTTCCCCGCCGACATCGGCCTGGAAGTCACCGAACACGGTCAGGATGCCCGCGTCGTCACTGTGATGGGCGAGGTGGACGCGCTGACCGCACCTGAACTGGCCACCTTCTTGACCGCGCAGCTAACTGTCGCCCAAGTCGTGGTTGTCCACCTCGATGGGGTGCGGTTCCTGGGTTCTGCCGGACTTTCCGTGCTCTTCGAGGCCAATGACCTTGCTACCCAAGAAGACCGTGAACTGCGGCTGGTATGCAACTCCCGGACCGCAAACCTGGCGCTGGACGCCACGGGCCTGCGGGAGCACTTCACCTTCGCTGACAGCGTGCCGGATGCTCTGAACAGCTCACCCTGACAGGCGCGCGGACCGCCAGCGACCGGGGACAGCCTGGCGGTAGGTGCCGGAGCAGCCGTCAGGGCACAGCGTCACGGCAAGGCCAGATGCAGCCGTACGGTCGTGCCGGCCGGGTCGCTGTGCAGTTCCACAAGATCGCATAACTGTCGTGCCAACCACAGCCCTCGTCCGCGTGCGGTGAAGCCGGTAGGCAAGCGCCCGGCCAAGGGGTCGCGCAGTCCGGCACCGGTGTCGCTGACTTCGCACGATATCCGCTGCGGATCGGTCCAGACCCGCAGTTGGCCTGATCCACCGCCGTGATCGATCGCGTTGGTTGCGACCTCGTCGACCGCCTGCACAAACTGCTCGGCGGCTTGCACCGCCGCTCCCGCCCATGCAACGTAGGAAATCACGAACCCGCGCAAAGTGGACAGCTGGTTCACTCCCTCAAATTTCAACCGCAAGGCTGAAGGGGGCGCCGGTGGCAAGGGCAGCTTGTCCCATTCAGCGTTGAACACCGCCGGATCGACGTAGCTCGGGCTGGGTTCGGAGCCTCCGTTGACCACCAGCTCAGGGTGGGTCCGGGTGACCTCCGCGACAACATCAGATTCCACGAGGCGAGTGTCGTAGGTGCACACCAACGCGGCGCTGGCCCGTGCCAACGCCGCGTTGACAAGTGACTCGTATCGAGCCCACTCCTTGCTCTCTTGACTGGTACGGGCAGTGCACATCGGGTCTTCGATCATCCGTAGCACCTGCCCGTCCAGTGCAGCCGCCTGCACGGTGTGGTGCAGCGCCGCCAACGTCCGCACCGGATGCCGATACCACTGGCTGCTATCACAGAACGCCACATGGCGGACATCGGCACCCAGCGCTACCCGCAGCCAGCCGGTATTACGGCTGGTAGTTACGACTCGGATGGGATCACCGCGGTCCAAGCCGTCTCGGATGAACGGCACAGTGGCCGCGAGGAACTCCTCCTCAGACCCGTACAACAGGGCCTGATGCGTCAATGACCCTCCACTCTCATCGGTATCGACACTGCTCAGCGCGCCGCCACTCATCACCACCGCTCCCTAAGCTGACTACCAGGCATGCCCGGCTGCCGACTTCCCCAAACGCCGGTGCAGGACGGCCCGTCCGGCGAGCTCCGGGGTGGCCTTCGGGGCTCGTCCGAGGTTAGCCGGTCGCTGCGGGACTACAGCGGGATCTGCAGCGTTTGCCCTACCCGGATGAGGTCCGGATCGGCGACGACGTTCCGGTTGGCGTCATAGATCCGTTGCCAGCCCCCGGGCACGTCGCGACCAGTAGCGATCGACCAGAGGGTATCCCCGGACATCACTGTGTAGTCCGACGTCGGACCAGTTGAGGTGGGAGGGCTGCTGGGGGCGGCCGGCTTCGCCGGTTCCGTTCGGCTGGTGGTGATGTCCCCGGCGCGTTTGCCGCACACCGGCCACGCACCGATGCCCTGTGTTACCAGGACTCGCTCGGCGACGGCGATCTGTTGTTCCCGGGTGGCATCCGCGGGATTACCCACGCCCCCATTAGCGCGCCACGTCGAAAGCTTGAACTGTAGCCCGCCATAGTAACCGTTGCCAGTGTTGATAGCCCAGTTCCCACCAGATTCGCATTGCGCGATTGCATCCCAGTTCACACTCGGCGCAGCGGCTGCGGTACCCGCGAATAGTCCACTTCCGGCCACGGAGACACAAGCTGCCGTCACAACACCGAGTGCGGGATGTCGGCTGGGTGCTCTATGCTTGCCTCGGGAAATTGTGGCCGCTCTGTGCTTGCCTCGGGACACGTTGACTCCGTTTCCCGGTCACCGAAAGGTGCCGAAAGGTGGGCGTAGGTTGCCGATATCCCCTCGCCACGTGCACGGCTACGGAGCCGTTGGCCCTTTTCAGCGCAGAACGAGAATGCTGGCTGCGCTCCAGTTACGAGATTTCGTAAACGTCTGCGGGTGTTCAAACTGGCGCCGGCCACTTGGCGCCTGGCACCGGAGGCCGGTCAGAGATATGCAGGGCTTTGGACCGGGAGACGGGAGGTGGAAAAGTTCCGCACCCAATGTCAAGCCGCGGTTCCTGCAAGCCACCCTTCCGCACAGGGCACTGAATGCGGGTATCATTTGGCGATGATCGCTGGCTGACTGACCCTTATCGGTCACCGGTACCTACCTCCGGGGTAACCCCCTCCTGCTGGTGTTGGACACTCGCGGCAAGTGTCACTGAAAGCGATTGATGAGGCTAGCCAGTCCACTCGTTTGCAGCAGTGGTTCCACATCATGTTGGGGTAAATGCAAACAAATAGTTACCAAAGGGGAAACGCTATCGCTGGCCAGCGCGCGGATATTCACCGCCAAAGATTGGCCGCTCCACTGGCCGATCAGCCTTCGAAACCTGGGAGTCCCGGGACCAGGGGCGGGGGCGGCGTCGCCTCGCTCGGTGCTGGCCTGTCAGTCGTGCTTGGGCTCTCTTCAACGTCAGCGTCATCATCTGGGGTTGTGGTGCTGGTGGGTTCGGGAGCCTCGGTGGTGTCGGTGGGTGCCTCGGACGTCGGCACTGCCGGACTGTTCGACACGGGCGGGATTGCCGGCTTGCGCGGTCCGGGCTGGTCGGTAACTACCCGTCCGATGGTGGTGCCGTTGCCATTACCACCAACGGTGCCACCACTGGCCCACTCAAAGCCAGTGATGACCATCATGGCCAGCAGGAAGGCACCGAGTGCCCCCACCGCCATCGCTCCCCACCGCAGCGTGGCAAACCGTCGGGACCGGTCCGGTGGCTGCGATTCGCGGACACCGTCGGTGCGCTGTCCGTTGCCGAGCGGTGCGCTCACCACTGGCGAGTGGACGCGCTCGATCCTGGACCTCTCCGGAGAGGTGGGCAGCGGCCGAGTGCGGTGAGCAAGTGACCGAACCCGTTCCCGACTGCGTTCCAGGGATGCCTTGTACACGGCGGTGCCTACGGTGGTGATCACACTCGCTGCGGCGGCCCCGATGAGGGTGCCGGCAGCGCCGAGCTCGGAACCGAGCACGGCGGCGGTCACCGCAGCGAGGGCGGTCGCGGCGACGTGGGTCAGGTTCAGGTCGATCTTGCGGCTGGTGTCGTCTGAGCTAGTGGAAGAGTGCGGCGCAGTCATAATCTCCGGTATATTGCAGGTCTAGATGATCAATGGTCATCGGGACGTCGATCCTCGGCCGACTACGGTAACCGCGGGCCCCGGCCATCCCCAATCGGGGTAATTACCGCAGGAGTGGCGCCGTAGTGCGGGTCGGTTGACCGCAGTCGTCGCCAACTCGATCGTGAGCTCGTGAAAGCGAGTCGATTTATCCCCAGGAGCGTCAAGGGCGGACTCAAGCCGGCCTGGCCAAGTCGTGTCCGCAGAACCTCATAGTGCGTCAGTGACCTCCCTGAGGGTGGCAAGATACTCAAGGACTAGTCGTCATCAGATTTCCGCCTTATCCGGGAGCTCCGGCACGAGGTGTGGGACCTGCCGACCGAAATCAGGTTCGCTCGCTTTGGTGGTTATCTCAGCCCACACGGTATTGCCGTCGGGTTGGACGTCGACGCCCCATGCCGTGGTGAGGGTATCCACCAGTTCCAGTCCTCGACCGCGTACCTGGCCCAGCGGATCGGTCGAGCGCTCCACCGGTCCGGGAAAGCCCACCGGTGATGAATCCCGCACAGCTATTCGCAAACCTTGCGGACCCCGCTCTAGGGTCACGCCGACACCGGTGCACGCGTGTTCGACCGCGTTGGCCACCAACTCACTGACCACGAATTGGGCGGTATCCTGCGATTGTTCATCGACCTGCCACAGCGGACACATCTGGCGGACCAGCCGCCGAGCGGTCGCCGGGGCACCGGCGTCAAAAGGTAGCTGCACCCGTACCCGCACCACCGGAGGCCGCGAGTCGATCGCGGCCTGTGCCTCGAGAAGGAAGTGATACACCGGTACCAATGCCGACCCGGCGGGCCGCAAGCGCCTGAGCCATTCCCGGCTCAGGCCGGCACAGCGCGAGTTTCGCGGCCGGCCAACCACTACACTGGGTCAGCACCGCGGGAAAAATGGTCACGCATGACGCGCGACCCACAGAGAAATCGTCGAGGTCGACCACGACACGGCCGTGACCGGTCAGTTCCTTGGTCAACACCCGGCGCAGCTCCGTCCCGGTGCGTACCGTGAGCAACCCCCGCGGGTGCACCACGACAACCTGCCCGTGACGATAAGCCGCTATATCGAGTGCCGAACTCATCGACCTCCCCACTCCGCCTACAGTGCGTGCCGAGGCGTGCACGTAGAGCTTACGGCTCTACGCAAGAGGGTCCCCCAAAGCGACATATAGGACTCTTGGGATAGCTCATAGCGGCCTACCACCATGGCTCGTCGTTGCCGACTGTCAGGATTTCTTGACACTCCCGTTGACGCACCTAGCTGAGCGTGTACGGTCCGATCTCAGACTGTAACGCCCGGGGGGAGGAGTCGACCGTGACATGTGAGCAGCTTGACACCATGCCGCCGCCACTTGGTGGACACATGGTGACAGCAACGTTGAGCTGTCCCCGACCGAACACGACGGTGTGCACGGTAACCGGAAGGATAGACCTGGCCACCGCGTCAGTGCTGTCCGACACGCTCATCGAAGCAATCCATGATGAGCGGCCGCATCTCGTGATTGACCTGTCCGCTGTCGATTTCGTGGACTCCGCCGGTCTGCACGCCATCTTCGAATCTCTCGACAAGTACGACATCGACGGTCACGTCGCCGTGGTGGTCGACTCGAGCTCTGAGGCCATCACCCCGTTGGAAATCGCGGCGCTGGATGAGTACCTCGACCGGCATGGCGATCTCACGCGAGCACTGCAAGCCTGTGCCAGGGCCTCGATCTCCGCTGCTGGGCGCCACCGAGCGAAGGCCATGGACTAGCCTCGGTGACCCACGGGAAGTCGGTCGTCCAGCGGATGTGGATTGCTGGGATTCGTCTCTACAGTCACGGTTGCGTGCACCGGGATGAGCGACGAGTCAAGGAGCCGACATGGGCGCAAGCGGATCTGAGGTCGACTGGCAGCAGAGTCAGGATGCACTGCGTGACGAGGTTGCGCGGGTGACGGCCCTGCTGCGGTCCATCCAAGATCCGGGGATCCCTGCGGTGGGTCAGTGGAACGTCGGTGAACTGGCCATGCATTTGTCACAAGTCTGGATCGCCGTACCTGGCCTGGCGCGACGGGATCTCTCGCGGCTCTATGAGGTGATTCCCAGCATTGCTGACGTGGCCGGCGATTCCCTGATGCAGGACATGTACGAACTGGATGGTCTGACGGTGCTGGGGGTGAAATCTGATTCGCAGCGCGATCCGGCTGTCCTCGCTGACCGCATCGAGCAGCGGGCGCAGGAGTACTTCGCGGAATGTGCAGGGCACTCTCCCTATGAACTCCGTCCGTGGCTCGTCGAAGGCAGCACGCTGCCCTTATCAGCCATGACCGGCCATCTGTTGAACGAGACGGTCATGCACGGTTACGACATCGCGCGCGCAGCGGGCCACAAGTGGCGGATCGAGCCGGCCCATGCAGCCATGGTTGTGCGGCAGTTCTTCGTGCCGGTGCTGCGAACGCTTGACCCTCGGGTGTTCGTGAACGGGGAGAAGGCAGCCGGTCTCCGGGCCACCTATGACATCCGCCTTCGAGGGCACGACCGGCTCCATTTCATTTTCGACGACGGGTCACTCAGGGTCGAGGAGGCGACCTCGCGCCCCGTCGACTGCCATATCTCGGCCGATCCCGCTGCGTTCGTGATGGTGTTCTGGGCTCGCCAGAGCCAGTGGAGCGCGATCGCTCAGGGCAAGCTGATGGCGTGGGGCCGCAAGCCGTGGCTGGGGCCCCGGTTCAGGCCGTTGCTGCGCAGCCTCTAGTCACTCGCACAGTGCATTCGATGCCCGGGTGACCGTGACACCCGCGCATACGTCATCTACTCGATGTGCACCACCTGGATCCGTTCCTACGGTACCGCTGCGCAGCCCGAGTTGAACGCGACGGACCCCAGGGAGCTGACGTGGTCACGAACGGATTGAAAGCCGACTGGCAGCACGGTCAGAATGCACTCCGCAAAGAGGTGCAGCGAGTCACTGCCCTGCTGAGGTCCATCGAAGATCCAACGCCTCATGCGGTGGGTGAATGGAATCTCGGTGAGGTCGCTATGCACCTCTCGCAGGCCTGGGTCGTCGTGGGTCCGGCGCCGGAGGACCGGGCGCGCACGAAGGCCGTCGACCGGTTGGGAAAGCTTGACCGATAGCGAACTTGGCGTCATTCGGCTGGCGGCCGAGGGTCTGACCAACCGTCAGATCGGAGACCGCCTGTTCATTTCCCGCCGGACAGTCGGAAACCACCTGGCCCACGTGTTCCAGAAACTGGACATCAACAACCGCTCCCAGCTGCCCGCCGAGGTCGCCCGTCGCCAAGGACAGCGACAAGCATCCATGTGGCACTCCAGGGCCGCGCCCAACGGCGACAACATCCAGGTGATGGTCGACGCCCGCGCCGCGACAAATCGGTAACGTTTAGTTAACCTCGGGCGATGAGACAACGGGATTGATCATGCCGTCGCGCGGTGGGGTAGCCGTGATACGCCTCAGAGTGACCGACTGGACCCTGATCGGGTCGGCATTTCGTACCGCGCTGTCCTGCGTGTTGCTCGCGTCGCTGCTGTTCGCGGAAGAACTCGTCGCCGCCGCGGCACCAGAAGACTACGGCCAATACTCGATGATGGACCAGCGCCATGCCGGGATGTTCTACTCCGGCGGCATCCCCGTGGGGCAGTGGGCGTGGACACCGCTGGGTAATGAGTCGGAGGTGTGGTGGGGTAACCCCACGAGGTGGCCACCGGCCAATGCAGAGCGCTTCATCCGCTATGGAAACTGGGTTTTGCTCGATGGGTGGCGCGACCACGGCACATACTACGTGCAGCGGGTCCACCGGGAGCTGATCGGTGACGGATCTTGTCAGAACATGGTGCCGGTACCGTCGGATGGAGGCCGGCAGCATTACGTGCAGTGGGCGATCCCGCCCCAGGCGTACTGCCTTCAGGCGTGGGGAACTATTACTGAGCAGCACACCGGCAAGATCATTGACTTCCTCCATACCCAGGTGTGGTCGCCACCCAGCAGCTGCAGCAACACCTATCTTGGTACGCGAACCTGTATCCGCCAGTGGGAATCTTGGTCGGACAACAAAGACGCTCCCGGTGCGCCGATCACTCGTAAGCTGGAACGCAGTGTGTCACTGGCCCGCGGTGTCGGGATGGGCTTTGTGATCGAGCAGTGGTACCCGCATTATTGGCATGCCGAGCTGCATTCTGAGTGGGCGTGGTAACGCTGATTACGTGCCTTGAACCGGTGGCAGCGGACCGACGCGGCCAGGAAGTTGCCGGCTGACCCTCCGTCTGCGTGCGTGCCCGTAGCGTTCATGTGCCGCCTGCTTGCTCACGCCAAGCGAGTGACCGATCTCAGTCCATGGCGCGCCGCGTGTCCGGGCCAGCCGCACCAGCCTGGCGCGCCACCGGTCCACCACCCGAGCAAGCGTCTCCACCGCAGTCAGGGCCTCGAGTACCGGTTCCGCCGGACACCAGTCCTTGTTGGGCTGGTCGCTGCTCACGGCGGTGGGCCGCTCGGTGCTCAACACGGCGGAAGGGGGCCATTCGCTGCCCGCGGCATCCTGTGGGAGGTATCGCCCGAAGCGCTCAGCGGCGTGCAATGCCTCGTAGGTCTGCCATGGCAACGGCGTCGATCGAGGCGGCGCGCGTCTGGTGCGCCGCGCCGCGGGAATGGATTCACCCGGGTCGTTGGGGGACTCGTCTTGAGAGGGAAGCTTCAGATATACCCGGGTGGTGGTTCCCTGCGGGCAGGTGTGCTGCTGGACCAGATCCGAAAGGTAGTTGGCCAACATGAGGCCACGGGCGTCGGATTGGCCCGGCTCAGCCGGATTGCGCCTAACCAGTGGATCGACGATGTGTTCGGTGTCCCGGACCTCGCACACGAGGTAGCCCAGCTCAGCCCAGATGTACAGCGTGCCGGTCACCCCGCCATGGGCAAGGCTGCTCGCCGTCAGTTCACCGACGATCAGCTTGAGTTCCGCATGATCACCGTCCAGGCCGAGACGGCAAGCATGGTCGCTGGCGAACTCCCGGACGAGCCCCTGATTGGTGGCGTCAAAGACGATGCTGGACGCCACTGCCGGCGGTGCCGCGTGGCTGTAGTCGCTGACGCGTTCCGGCGGGTAGGTAGTACTGGCCCGCTCACCGTTGGCATCGATCAGGAGCGGGTGAGCTGCTTCGGCGTCGGCGAGGGTCTGCGGGCCCAGACGGTCGGCGTCATAAGGGCACAGGATCGTGACGGATCGTCCGGCGAAGGCAAGGTCGATCAACGCTTCGTGCTGGGCGCAGGCCGGGTATTCCATGGTCGCGCGGGCAGCCCACATGGGTTCGGCGATAATCCGAACTCGCCCGCCGGGGTGGGCGTCGGCGAAGGCACGCAGCACGCCGGGAATGATGCGCCCCTGATTCCGGCCGGCGCGAATCATGTCAAGCAGGCGCACCCGCGCGGCATCGGCGCCCAACTCGGCGAGGATGAGTCGCAGGTTCGGACCCGGCACGGCAATGGCGACGGGTTCGCCGGCGGCCAACCCGTCGCGAATGAAGGGCACCGTGCCCTTGAGGTACTCCGCGGTGCCGCGGTAGAACAGCGCTGGGTGTACGAACTCATCTGCGGAGCGAGAACGGACCACACTCACCACCTCGTCTCGATGCGACCAGCAACGTATGCCCGCCGACGGATCGGCAGGCATCATCACCGCGCCTCGCCCCACTGCCCAGAGTAGGTAGTAAACCGGGCAGTTACAACCCGATTCGGTTTGCTCACAGTAAGTTGCGGTCAAGTATCCCGAATTGCCGATGGCACAGCGCGGTGCCCACGAAGTCGGCACATCTGCCGGGGAGAGAACCCGACCGGTCGCTGCGGCCCCGAACCTACGAGGGGCCCCGCTGCCAGCACAATATTGCGTCCAGGCTTGCATCCCAGCTGGCAATGAAGGAGATGTCCATGACCGCGATCGAGAACTTGGTGGGCCGCAACGCACAGCGCGCGGGTCCCCGACCTGGCACGATGGCGGCTCGGCCTGGCTTGCGCATCGCTGTGGTGGCCTGCATGGACGCCCGGATCGACCCAGTCGCGCTGCTCGGCCTGCAGCCAGGTGAGGCACACGTGATTCGCAACGCAGGCGGCGTCGTGACCGATGACGTCATTCGCTCGCTGGCCGTCAGTCAGCGAAAGCTCGGCACCACCGAGGTGATGTTGCTGCACCACACCAAGTGTGGAATGGCGACGTTCACTGACGAGGACTTCTGGTCCGAGCTTCAGGAGGCCACCGGCCTGCGGCCCAGTTGGGCGGTCGAGACTTTTCGCGACACCGAATCCGACGTGCGGCAGTCGGTGGAACGGGTCCGGCGTAGCCCGTTCCTGGCGAATACCACCGCGGTGCGCGGCTTTGTCGTCGATGTCGAGACCGGTGACCTTGCCGAGGTACCGGCATGACACCCGTGAACACAACTCCATGAACCCGGCACAGCTGATTGCGTGGTTTGACGCGCACTCGCGTGAACTCCCGTGGCGCAAGCCCGGCACCACGCCGTGGGGTGTGCTGGTCAGCGAGGTCATGCTGCAGCAAACTCCGGTGCATCGCGTCGCCGACGTGTGGAGCGAATGGATGGTGCGCTGGCCCGCCCCCTCCAGCCTGGCCACCGAGATACCGGGGACCGCGGTCCGCGCTTGGGGAAAGCTGGGCTACCCGCGGCGGGCGCTGCGGCTACATGCAGCTGCCGTAGTGATCGCCACGCGGTACGACGACATCGTGCCGGCGGACGTGGATGTCCTGCTCACCCTGCCCGGAATCGGCGCCTACACCGCCCGAGCGGTAGCTGCCTTTGGGTACGGGCAGCGGGTGCCGGTGGTGGACACCAACGTGCGGCGGGTTGTTGCTCGTGCGGTTCGAGGCATGGCCGGCCCCGCCGCGCCGTCCACGTCACGAGATCTGTCTGACGTGGACGGTGTGTTGCCCGAGACGCAGGCCGCCCGCTTCTGCGCCGCGCTGATGGAACTCGGCGCGATCGTGTGCACCGCTCGCCATCCGCGCTGCGCCAGCTGTCCGGTGGCCGGCGACTGCGCCTGGATACGGGCCGGCAAGCCTGATGGGACCGGCTCCGGTCGGCCAGTGCAGCGCTTTGCCGGCACCGATCGCCAAGTGCGCGGTTTGCTGCTCGACGTGCTGCGAGCGACGGCGGTCCCCGTGCCTCGGACCCGCCTGGACGCGGTGTGGGTCGACGCCACACAGCGAGATCGGTGCCTGGGCTCGTTGCTCGTTGACGGCCTGGTAGAACAGACCGTCGACGGCTGCTTCGCCTTGCCTGGGGAGCGCTGAGCGGTGCGAGCGCCCGTAGGCTAGCTACATGGCTGTCGTGAAGATCAATGCTATCGAGGTGCCAGAAGGCGCGGGTCCCGAGCTGGAGCGCCGATTCGCCGCCCGCCATGGTTCAGTGGAATCCGCTCCCGGCTTCCTGGGCTTCGAGCTGCTACGCCCGGTGGCCGGGGATGAGCGGTACTTCGTCTACACCAAGTGGGAGACTGAAGAGCACTTCCAAGCCTGGCGCAACGGCCCCGCGATGGAAGCACACTCCGGCGCGCGGGCCAAACCGGTAGCCACCGGCTCCTCCCTGCTCGAGTTCGAGGTCGTCCAGTCAGCCGAGCCTTCTCCCGGCACTCCTTGACCGCCATTCGGAGCCGAATCGCGGTCTCGTAAAGTCCGGTCAGTCGGCGCTGGGGGCGCTTCCCAGGTCAACCGGTAGCGCGTCGGGTACCCGCAACGGCTTTGGCTCGCCGCGGAACACCAGCCTGGCGTCCTGGGTGGGGCCCTCGCCGTCCCAGTTGTCAGCATCGACAATGACGATCTGACCCGGCTCGATCTCGCCAAACAGGATCTTCTCCGACAGCTGATCCTCGATTTCGCGCTGGATGGTCCGGCGTAGCGGCCGGGCCCCCAGCACAGGATCGAATCCGCGCTTGGCCAGGAGCCTCTTGGCCATTGTGGTGAGCTCCAGCTCCATGTCCTTGTTGCGCAGCTGGACTTCGACCCTGGAGATCATCAGATCCACCATCCTGATGATCTCTTCCTCGGTGAGCTGGTGGAAAACGATGGTGTCGTCGATCCGGTTGAGGAACTCCGGACGGAAATGCTTCTTGACCTCGTCGTTGACCTTGCTCTTCATCCGCTCGTAGTTCGAGCTCTCATCATTTCCTACCGAGAAGCCCAGACCGACAGCCTTGGAGATGTCCGAAGTGCCGAGGTTGGTGGTGAAGATGATCACGGTGTTCTTGAAGTCCACCGTACGGCCCTGACCGTCGGTCAGCCGACCATCCTCCAGCACCTGCAGCAGCGTGTTGTACACCTCCTGGTGCGCCTTCTCAATCTCGTCGAAGAGCACCACCGAGAACGGCTTGCGGCGCACCTTCTCGGTGAGCTGACCGCCTTCCTCGTAACCCACGTATCCGGGCGGGGCGCCGAAAAGCCGGGATGCGGTGTAACGGTCGTGGAACTCACCCATGTCGATCTGGATGAGCGCGTCGTCATCACCGAACAGGAATTCCGCCAGCGCCTTGGAGAGCTCCGTCTTACCCACACCGGAGGGGCCAGCGAAGATGAAAGACCCGGACGGCCGCTTGGGATCCTTCAGACCTGCACGGGTACGGCGCATCGCCTTGGAAACGGCCTTGACCGCCTCATGCTGGCCGATGATCCGCTTGTGCAGCTCGTCCTCCATGCGCAACAGCCGAGTGGTCTCCTCCTCGGTGAGCTTGAACACGGGGATGCCGGTCCAGTTCGCCAGCACCTCGGCGATCTGCTCCTCATCGACCTCGGCGACGACGTCAAGGTCACCAGCCTTCCACTGCTTCTCACGCTCGGACTTCTTCACCAGCAGCTGCTTTTCGGAATCTCGCAGCTTCGCGGCTTTCTCGAAGTCCTGGGCATCGATGGCCGACTCTTTGTCCCGGCGCACCGCAGCAATCTTCTCGTCAAATTCGCGAAGGTCCGGCGGGGCGGTCATCCGGCGGATCCGCATCCGGGCGCCCGCCTCGTCGACCAGGTCGATCGCCTTGTCCGGCAGGAACCGGTCATTGATGTACCGGTCGGCCAGGGTGGCGGCGGCGACCAGTGCGCTGTCGGTGATGGAAACGCGGTGGTGTGCCTCGTAGCGGTCGCGCAGGCCCTTGAGGATCTCGATGGTGTGATCCACGGGAGGCTCGCCGACTTGGATCGGCTGGAACCGGCGCTCCAGCGCGGGATCCTTCTCGATGTGCTTGCGGTATTCGTCGAGCGTGGTAGCGCCGATGGTCTGCAGCTCACCGCGAGCCAGCATCGGCTTGAGGATCGACGCGGCATCGATCGCGCCCTCGGCAGCACCCGCCCCGACGAGAGTGTGGACCTCGTCGATGAACAGGATGATGTCACCGCGGGTGCGAATCTCCTTGAGAACCTTCTTCAGGCGCTCCTCGAAGTCACCACGGTACCGAGAGCCGGCGACCAGCGAGCCGAGGTCGAGGGTGTAGAGCTGCTTGTCCTTAAGCGTCTCCGGCACCTCACCCTTGATGATGTTCTGTGCAAGGCCCTCGACGACGGCAGTCTTGCCGACGCCGGGCTCGCCGACGAGGATCGGGTTGTTCTTGGTGCGTCGAGACAGCACCTGCATGACGCGCTCGATCTCCTTGCCGCGCCCGATCACCGGATCCAGCTTGCCCTCACGCGCGCTTGCGGTGAGATTGCGGCCGAACTGGTCCAGCACCAGCGACGACGACGGGGTTCCCTCGCCACGGCCTGAGCCGGACTCGGTGGGCTCCTTACCCTGGTAACCCGACAGCAGCTGCAGTACCTGCTGGCGCACCCGGTTGAGGTCAGCACCGAGCTTGACCAGCACCTGCGCGGCCACGCCCTCGCCTTCCCGGATCAGCCCGAGCAGAATGTGCTCGGTACCGATGTAGTTGTGCCCGAGCTGCAGCGCCTCGCGCAACGACAGCTCCAACACCTTCTTGGCCCGTGGGGTGAACGGGATATGCCCCGACGGGGCCTGCTGGCCCTGGCCGATGATCTCCTCGACCTGCTGGCGCACCCCCTCCAGGGCGATCCCCAGCGATTCGAGGGCCTTGGCCGCGACGCCCTCTCCCTCATGGATCAGACCCAGCAGGATGTGCTCGGTGCCGATGTAGTTGTGGTTGAGCATCCTGGCCTCTTCCTGGGCCAGCACAACCACCCGCC
>JALZDU010000174.1 GCA_030862405.1 Actinomycetota bacterium
TTGGTGGTCCTTGAAGAGCTACCAACCCGGGACTCAGGGCACGGTGACCGCGACGGTGTACAGGCCTGGGCCGTCGGCGGTCACGGCCGCCTCCCCGTTGCCGGATCGGTGCAGTGCCCGGATGGTCCAGCTTCCCGGGCCGGCGAAGAAACGGAAACTCCCTGAAGCCGAGGACACCACCTCGGCGGTGAACTCTCCAGTGCCGTCGAGCAACCGCACGAAAGCGCCGCCCACGGGTTTGTCGCCCGTACACACCGTGCCGGCCAGCACGGTGTGCTTACTCAGATCCGTGCCTGGTGGCAAATCCTGATCCTGTTCCGGCGCTGCGCACACGGTGGCTCAGCTGCCCAGTTCGATCGGTGCGCCGACCAGCGAGCCGTACTCAGTCCACGAGCCGTCGTAGTTCTTGACGTCGGAGTACCCCAGCAACTCGTGCAGCACGAACCAGGTGTGGCTGGAGCGCTCGCCGATGCGGCAGTAGGCGATGGTGGGACGGCTCTCGTCCAGCCCGGCCGCGCTGTAGAGCGCCCGCAGCTCATCGTCGGACTTGAAGGTGCCGTCCTCGTTGGCGGCCTTGGACCACGGCACGTTGAGCGCGGTGGGGATGTGCCCCGGACGCTGCGCCGACTCCTGCGGCAGGTGCGCGGGAGCGAGGATCTTGCCGGAGAACTCGTCGGGTGAGCGGACATCGACCAGGTTCTTCTTGCCGATCGCGTCGATCGTCTCCTGACGGAACGCACGGATCGAGGTGTCTGGTTCTTGGGCGGTGTAGCTGGTGGCCGGCCGGCTCACCTCGTCGGTGGTCAAGGCGCGGCCGTCGAGCTCCCATTTCTTGCGGCCGCCGTCGAGCAGTCGGACGTCACGGTGGCCGTACAGCTTGAAATACCAGTAGGCGTAGGCGGCGAACCAGTTGTTGTTGCCGCCGTAGAGCACCACGGTGTCATCGTTGCTGATGCCCTTGTCCGACATCAGCTTTTCGAAGGCGCCTCGGTCCACGAAATCGCGGACCACCGGGTCCTGCAGCTCAGTCTTCCAGTTGATCTTCACCGCGCCGGGGATGTGTCCCGCGTCGTAGGCGGTGGTGTCCTCGTCGACCTCGACGAAGACGACCCCATCGGTGTTCAGGTTCTGCTCTGCCCAGTCCGGCGTGACCAGAACGTTTTCGCGGCTCATGCGGCAGCTCCTCGCTCAGTGTTTGCTTGATTGACAGTAGATGGCCTTGGAGGTGATGTTCGGCTGCGCAGCGGCGCCGGCATGCCGATCGCGACGCAGGCCAGCCCCACAGCTGGGCGCAGATCGACCGGCGGATCAGTGGAGGATAGGATCATCGATGCTCCTGACCGGGGAGGGATATCCGGAGGTCAGGGCGGCGGCTCGGCTGATCGCCCGCGATCGTGCGCGAGGCACCGCCCGGGTCAGAGCATCCAACACAGGCTGCTGTGCAGACGGCAGAAGTCTACCGCCCGGCGCTTAGTGAGCAGCGAGTGCACAAAGGTGAGCCTACCGGAGACTCCCGGTCTCCGGGACCGTCGTTCCAAAGGCCGGACAGCCCCGCGCTCCGTCAGCCGGCGCCGATCTCGGCCTGGCCGATCGAGACGTTCTCCGCGGTGCCCGCTACGACCAGTGCTCCCGGCTGCACCGACAGCCCGGTAGGCCTGGCACCGAACGGGAGCTCGCCAGGATTCACGTTGATACTCAACGTCTTGAGCAGTAATCGGCGGATATCTTCGGGCAGGCCGACCTTACCGACGTCGTCGCGAGCAAGTCGCACGTCCAAGACGGTGATCCGCGCCAAACCACCGGTGAGCTCGATCAGCCCGATCCCGATGATCTCAGTGGGCAACCCGACTAGATCAGTGGTCGCGACTATCCGAATCGCCGCCCGGTTATCCGGTGTGGCTCGGCTGTCTGACTGTGGGTCAGGGAGTGGCGTGCCCGCCGGTAGCAGTCGCTTGATCTCCTCTACGGAGGGCTGCTGGATCCGGAGGTCCTCGATCCCGATCGCCCGACCGAGGTCAGAGTCCTTGATCCGGACCCGGCCGTCCACCCGGGCCGCCCGAACAGATTGAAGGTTGCCGGAGGTCACCTCCGACAACGGTGCGTTGACGTCGTACAGCGTCGCCTCCACCGCGACGTCGCGCAGTGGATCTACCGCCAGTCCGGTTGCGTCAATGTCAATGGCCGAATACTGGCCCGTCAGTGCCTGGGTCAAGAACGGAAAGCCGTTGATTCGCACCGACGGCTCAGAGGGCAGTGTGAGCTGCTCCCTGACCTGTTGGGCCACCTTGTACTCGGCTGCTGCGGCGGCACCGAAGTCCGCTGCCACGGCCAGGCCTACGACTACAAGCACAGCAATGACTAGCTTGCGCACGCCGATGTCTCCATTCCGTCGGTTCGCGCCCTCGGCGTGACGCAGGGCACCGAGATCGATTGGGTGTGGCAACGCCAGGTATCCTCCCAGAACGTGCTGTAGGTCGCGGCCGCCAGCCTCCAGCGGCAGGAGGGAGCGGGCATGGAACTGCTGCTGCTCACCGCAGATCCCGGACCGGGTTCGGTGCTACCTGCGCTGTCGTTGTTACCGCACGTCGTGCGGCCGGCCGCGCCGGAGGTCGCCGCCTTGTTGGACGCCGGCCCGTACGACGTGGTGCTGGTCGATGCCCGCTCGGACCTGGCCGGTTCGCGCAGCCTGTGCCGGTTGCTCGGATCCACCGGACTGGACGTGCCGGTGATAGTCGTGATCAGTGAAGGCGGGCTGGTCGCACTATCCGCAGACTGGGGTTCCGACGAGATCCTGTTGCCCACCGCGGGCCCGGCTGAAGTCGATGCCCGGTTGCGGCTGCTGGTGGCTCGGCGCGCTGCCGAGCCGGGCGCCGGCCGAAGCGGCGCCTTGGTGCTCGGCGAGCTGGTGATCGACGAGGCCACCTACACCGCCCGACTCAAGGGCCGGCCACTGGACCTCACGTACAAGGAGTTCGAACTGCTCAAGTACCTCGCGCAGCATGCCGGCCGGGTGTTCACCCGCGCACAGTTGCTGCAGGAGGTGTGGGGGTACGACTTCTTCGGCGGTACCCGCACGGTCGACGTCCATGTGCGGCGGCTGCGCGCCAAGCTCGGCCCCGAGCAGGAACAGCTCATCGGCACGGTGCGTAACGTCGGCTACAAGTTCGTCCGCCCGTTGCGCAGCATGAGTTCCCGGGAGCGGGCCCAGCAGCACTCAGCTGAGCAGGACGCTGAGACAGCCGACAGTGACTCAGATCGGGCGGCACCGGAATCACTTCCCGTGCAGCGGAGTTAACCGGTGCGTGGCCCCGACGCTGACCTGGATCCTTCGGCCCTCCGAGGGGCAGATCGCCGACGTGGCCGGGTTGCTGGCCGCCGCAGCGGTGTGCGACGGCGTTGATCCGATCTCCGAAGCAGCGTCGCTGCGGCTGCATCATCCCGGTACCGGGGCGCACCTGCTGGCCCACGATGCTACCGGCGCCCTGGTCGGTTACGCGGCCTTGGACGAGCGCGCCGACCGTCGCACTGCCGAGTTCGCGGTGCACCCCGAGCGCCGGCGCAGTGGAGTCGGCGGTGCCCTGCTCGCTGCGCTGCTCGACCGGGTTTCCGGACCGTTGTGGGTGTGGGCGCACGGCGAACACCCGGCGGCGTTGCGGCTGGCCGAGCGGGCCGGGCTGGTCCGCAAGCGCGAACTGTTGCAGCTGCGCCGGGGACTGGATCAGCCGATCCCGCCGCGAGCCCTGCCTGACGGGGTAACGTTGCGCAGGTTCGTGCCCGGCGACGACGAGGCTGCCGTGGTGGGGGTCAACAACCGTGCGTTCTCCTGGCATCCCGAGCAGAGCCACTGGGATGTCGGCGCACTCGCGGTGCGGGAGGCGCGGCCGTGGTTTGATCCGAAGGGATTCCTGCTGGCCGTCGACCAGCAAGGCCGGCTGCTCGGCTTTCACTGGACAAAGGTCCACCCTGAGGGACTCGGCGAGGTCTATGTGATCGGGGTGGATCCCGATGCCCAGGGCACCGGCCTCGGAGCCGCACTGATTGCGGCGGGGATGGACTATTTACGCGAGCAAGGGCTCGCGGAGGTGATGCTCTACGTCGAGTCCGACAACGCCACCGCGCTACAAACCTACCGAAAGCTGGGTTTCCGGCAGCACCACACCGACGTGGAATTCCTGCATGTGAGGGCATCGTGACCGCTGGTCGAGTTACCGCCTGGGTGGTTGTCCGGTGACCAGAAAGCCGACCTGCCGGGCGATCGCGACCGCGTGGTCGGCGAAGCGCTCGTAGTAGCGGCCGATCAGCGCGGCGTCCACCGCCGGCTCCACGCCGTGTGACCAGTCCTCCGAGAAGAGGATGCGAAAGATTCGCCGGCGCAGCTCGTCGACCTCGTCGTCGGCCTCGGCAAGCCGGTTACCGGACATCGGATCCTGGCTTTCGATCGCGGTCGCGGCTTCCTCGGCGAGACTGGCGGCCAGCAGGCTCATCCGCGCGAACATTGGGCGGACGTCGTCAGGGATCGGCACGGTTGGGTGCTTCAGCCGTGCGATCTTGGCGACGTGGTGGGCCAGGTTGCCCATCCGGCCCAGATCACGCACTGCATGGATGGCCGACACGACCACCCGGAGATCTAAGGCTACCGGGGCCTGCAGGACTAGCAGGTTGATGCAGCGCTGGTCCATCTCCTCGCACAGTGCCGTCATCTCGTCCTCGCCGGAGATCACCAACTCGGCGAGCACCAGGTCGGCATGGTGCAGTGCAGTCGAGGCGTTGGTCATCATCTGCCCGGCCAGCCGAGCCATCCTGGCCAGGTCTCCGACCAGTTTGTCCAACTCGGCGTGGAACATCTCTCGCATTGGCTGAGGGTACGGCCGGACGATCGTGTCGGCTCGATGACCACGGCGCTCGCGCGCCTCAGCTGCACACCATGTCAGCACCGTTGACGGTGGCGAGTGGGACGGCGGCCGGAGGCTGGCCAGCAGCCGGGGGCGGGGGCGCAGCTGGAGGTGTTGGGGGGTGCGGCGTCGCCGATGCAGTGGAACGGCCCTCGCTGGGGGCCTCAGGTGGTTGCGTGCCTGGCAGCGCAGCGCCGTTGATGATCGTCCGGAACAGCGCTGCGTTATCCTCCGCCCGGAGCTCCTCGTTGCCGTACTGGTTGGCCAATCCAGTGGTGGGCACCGTGACGAAGCTGACATTGGCGGGGTCCAGCCCCTTCACCGACTGGGCCAACGTCAGCAGCGCCGACGAGTCGACGTTCTGGCCGACGGTATTCGCAGCGACCGCGGTGATCAGCGCGCGTAACTTTGCGGGGTTGAGCAGCACGCCCGGAGACAGCACCTGCCCCAACAGCGCGGACAGGAAGTGCTGTTGACGGGCGATCCGGCCGTAGTCCGACGTCGGGTCACCAGTGACGTGCCGGGCTCGGACGTAGTTCAGTGCGGTGCTGCCCGAGATTGTGCTATAGCCCGGCTGCGAGATGATCGTACCGAGGTGGCTGTCCTTGAGCGGGCGCTCCACGCAGATCCGCACCCCACCCACAGCGTCGACCATGTGCTTGAATCCGTGAAAGTCGACTCCGACGAACCGGGTCACGGCCAGCCCGGACAGGTCTTGGACGACTTTGGTGACACACAATGGCCCACCGATCTCGTAGGCGGTGTTCAACTTGGCGACGCTGGCGCCGGCGTCGATCCGACCGGTGTAGGAACCCGAAGCCGGGTCCCACACTTCACACGGCGGTCGCTGGATCTGCAAGTCTCGCGGGAAAGACACCACCACCGCGCGGGAACGGTCGGCAGGCAGATGAGCGATCATCACGGTGTCCGAGCGTGCGCCTCCCACCATGTCGGTGCTGCCGACGCCATCACTGCGGCGGGCACCCATCCGGCTGTCCGAGCCGACCAGCAGGACGTTCTCGTCGCCTCGTTGGGCGTCTGCGTCCGTGATCGCCGCGGAGTCCGGATCGAGCGCGATCACATTGCGCAGCTGTCCGTCCAGCCACTGCGTGGTGGTCCAGCCTGCGGCAGTGACCGTGAAGACCAGGCAGGCCACCGCGGTCGCCAACGCCTTACCGGTCCGCCGCATGCGGAAGTGCCCGCAGGACGAGGCACCCTCCGGCCCGTCGGACACCCCGACCTCCTCCCCTGGACCAGGCGCGTTAGGCCATCCGGGGGATGCATCATACTACGTGCTCAATCTCAGCCCCCGGAATGGGCCAATTCGGCGTCCGCGGGAACGGTGAGGTCCGCCGGATCGTCCAGCCAGCCCTCGGGAAGCACGACCCGTCCGGGCGAGCCCTGGCGGCCTCGGGGACCGTCGGCGCCGGGCGGGAATGCGGCATCGGGGTCCAGCTGCGCGAGTAGACAATCCAGCTCGGCGAGGCTGGACACCATTCCCAGCGCGCGCCGTACGTCGCCCCCGACCGGGAAACCGTGCAGATACCAGGAGATGTGCTTGCGCAGGTCACGCAGGCCCTTGTCGGCACCGAGGTGCTCGGCGAGTAACCCGGCGTGGCGACGCAGGATTGCCGCGACCTGCCCGAGGTTCGGGGGAGCCGGGATGCTGCGTGGTCTGTGTTGTTCTCGGAAGGCGGCCTCCAGCTCGGCGAACAGCCACGGTCGCCCCAGGCAGCCGCGGCCTACTACGACCCCGTCGCAGCCGGTGTGCTCGACCATCCGGATGGCGTCCGCGGCGGCGAAGATGTCCCCGTTGCCCAGCACCGGAATCGACGTGACGGCCTGCTTGAGCGCGCCGATGGCGTCCCAGTCGGCACTGCCGGAGTAGCGCTGCGCGGCGGTGCGCCCGTGCAGCGCTACCGCGGCTACTCCCGCATCCTGCGCGATGCGACCGGCGTCGAGGTACGTGCGGTGTTCGTCGTCGATGCCGATCCGGAACTTCACCGTGACTGGGAGGTGCCCGGCCGCTTCGACCGCCGACCGGACGATCTGGCCGAACAGGGCCCGCTTGTAGGGCAGCGCGGCACCGCCGCCTCGGCGGGTGACCTTCGGGACCGGGCAACCGAAGTTGAGGTCGACATGATCAGCAAGATCCTCGTCCCGCACCATCTCTACGGCCTTGCGCACGGTCACCGGATCGACCCCGTACAGCTGCATCGAGCGGGGTTGCTCGGCTTCATCGAAGCTGACCATCCGCAGGGTGCTGGGGTGTCGTTCCACCAGTGCGCGACTGGTGATCATCTCGCAGACGTACAGCCCCGCTCCGTGCTCCCGGCACAGCCGACGGAAGGCCACGTTCGTGATCCCGGCCATCGGAGCGAGCACGACCGGCGGGTCGACCCGGTAAGGACCGATCCGCAGCACTGGTCGCACCGCAGCCACCCGCCCATCATCCCTCCCCCAACCCCCCGCGTGTCCGCACCTCCTGCCCGGTGTGTCCGGCTCCTGTGCCCGGTGTGTCAGCCGCAGGTGTACGGGCAGTTGAGCTGAGAGGCCAACGGGCCTAGCGTCGACCCTGATGCAGCGACATCGACCTGTGCCAGCGAGGTGATCCATCATGCGAGCCAGCATCGGTGACCGGCTTTGCGTGCACGGCCGCACCGTCAACCGGCCCGACCGCATGGGCGACGTGGTAGAAGTGCGGGGTCCGGATGGCCAACCGCCCTACCTCGTACGGTTTGACGACGGCCGCGAACGCCTGGTCTACCCAGGCCCGGACTGCGAGGTGCAGCCAGCCACGAACAGGTAGCGGCTACAGCCAGCCGCGCCGGCGGAACAGCAGGTAAAGCAGCACTGAGACGAGCAGCATCAACCCCAGGGCCATGGGGTAGCCCAGGGTCCATTTCAGCTCCGGCATATGGGTGAAGTTCATCCCGTAGACGGTGCCGACCACGCTCGGCGCGAAGAGGATCGCCGCCCACGAGGAGATCTTCTTGACCTCCTCGCTCTGCGCCAGGCTCGCTTCGGTGAGCTTGGCGGTCTGCTCGTTCTGCCGCTGCGCTACCAGGGTGGAGTTCACGGTCAGAGCATTGCCGAGCAGTTGCCGGAAGCCCTCCACCCGCTCCACGACGTGCACCGCATGATCCTGCACATCGCGCAGCTGACGCTTTAGCTCCACGTCCATCGAGAGGTTCTCCGACCCGCTGATGAGCGATCCCAGCACGTCGAGCAGCGGCTCGCAGGCCCGCTGGAACTCGATCACTTCCCTGGACAGCTGGTATATCCGCCGCGACACGTTGGGCTCCCCGCCGAAGACCTGATCCTCGATCTCATCGATGTCATGGCGCAGTCCGAATATCACCGGTAGATAGTCGTCCACAATCCGGTCCAGGATGGCGTAGAGCACCGCCAGCGGCCCGCGTTTCAGCAGGTGAGGCTCGGCTTCCAGGCGTTGGCGGACCTCGGCCAGGTGCGGTTCGGCGGCATGGCGGATCGTGATGACGAAGTCCTCGCCGATGAACACGTGTACCTCGCCGACCTCTACTACCTCAGTGGGGTCGACATAGCGGGCCGGGCGCAGCACCACGAACAGGGTGTTGCCATAGCGCTCCAGCTTCGGTCGTTGATGGGCCTGCACTGCATCTTCGACGGCCAGCTCATGCAATCCGAACTCGGCGGCGACCGAGGCGATCTCCTGCTCGTCGGGCCGGTAGAGCCCGATCCAGGCCAGACACGGGCTGCCGTCGGCGCAGTGTTCGCGCAACAGCTGGTAGGTCGTCTCCAGCGACTTGGGCGCCACGCAGCGTCGACCGTCGGCGTACACAGCGTTGTCCACGACCGTCATTGGTCACCTCCTCACCCGCATCGTGCCAGTGGGCTGCGATCGAACGGCATACCGATCCGCAATGGCATGACAGCAGGTGAGAGCCGGAGCGCGCGCGCTGAGTGCGGCGCTGTGGTGGCCCGGCCGTAGCCGAAACTGACTGTCGCCCGAGGATGCCGGATCGGTGATCGTGATCCCTATTCGTGAGACCAACCACACGCCGGTGAGGATCCACCTTGCCGGCCGAGTCACGGTTGAGTCGACTTGTGCCATCGTGATGAGCGGTTGCTTTACGGACGTCAAGCCCGGCTGCGCTGTTGGTAATGGAGCGGTACCGCGCCCGTCCCCGGGAAGAACTCGCCGAGGCAGTGTGGCCGCACGGACGGCCGATTCGGTACCTACCAGCTCCATCCGCCAGCCGACGTGGTGGTCGATGTCGAGTGTGCCGTCAGACTCATGGTGTTGGGCAGTCAGCCGGGCCCAGCTGTTCAGCTAGCTGCGCTGCTGTGGGACATGGGGCGCTGAGCGTCACCAGATTTTGACGCGCTGGTCTGGTGGGCGGAACAGTCTGTCGCCGTCCTTCACGCCGAAGGCGCCGTAGTATTCCGGCAGGTTGCTGACGACGCCGTTGGTGCGGAACTCATGTGGGCTGTGGGGATCGCTCAACAGTTGCACGCGCAGCGCCTTGTCTCGGGACTTGCCGCGCCACACCTGTGCCCATCCCAGGAAAAACCGTTGCTCGCCGGTGAAACCGTCCATGACGGCGGCCGGCCGATCGCCGAGAGACAGCCGGTACGCGCGCATCGCCACGGTGAGGCCGGACAGGTCGGCGATGTTCTCGCCTAGCGTCAACTCGCCGTTGATGTGCTCCCCGGGCAACGGCTCGTAGGCCGCATACTGTGCGACCAGAGCAGTGGTCCGTTCGGTGAACCGTTGCACGTCCTGCGGCGTCCACCAGTCGCGGAGGTTGCCGGTTCCATCGAACTTGCGGCCCTGGTCGTCGAACGCGTGGCTGATCTCGTGGCCGATCACCCCGCCGATTGCGCCGTAGTTCACGGCATCGTCAGCGGTCGCGTCGAAGAACGGCGGCTGCAGGATCGCGGCTGGGAACACGATCTCGTTGCGCGGTGCGCTGTAGAAGGCGTTGACCGTCTGCGGCGTGGTGAACCATTCCTCACGGTCCACTGGTGTGCCGAGCCGGTCGATCTCCCGCTGGTGTTCGAGCTGGGCTGAGCGCACCATGTTGCCCACCAAATCGTCGCGAGCAACCCTCAGCTTCGAGTAGTCCTTCCACTTTTCCGGATAGCCGATGTTGACGGCCAGCTTGCTGAGTTTATCCCGAGCCTGGGCTTTGGTTGCGTCGCCCATCCAGTCCAAGCCGTCGATGGACGAGCGGAAGGCGTCGATCAGCTTGCTGACCAGAGCGTCGATTTGCTGTTTGGCATCCGGCGGGAAATGCCGCTGCACGTATCGCTGGCCGAGTAGATCACCCAGCGCGCCGTCGACCGTGGCGACACCTCGCTCCCAGCGTGGCCGATTCTCCTGCTGCCCAGCCAGATCCCGGCCGCGGAAGTCGAAGCGCGCCGTGACGAAGGCATCGCTGAGGTAGGCAGCGAGGCCATCGATGAGCTTGAACTTCAAGTACGGCTTCCACTCCTCCAGCGGCACGGAAGCCAGCGCGCCGCCCAGCGCTGTGAAGTAACTGGGCTCAGCGATGATGAAATCGGGGGTATTCACCCCCGCCGCGTCGAGGTAGATTTTCCAGTCCAATCCTGGAGTCTGTGCAGTGGCCTCGGCGACGGTGAACTTGTTGTAGGTTGCCGTTGCGTCGCGTTCCTGGGCGGCGGGCCACTGGATCTCGGCGAGCCGATTCTCCATGGCAAGCACACGGCCGGCCGCGCCTTCCGGGTCGGCAACGCCGGCTAGACCCAGTATGCGGGCAGCGTAGACCCGCAACTGTTCGCGAATCGTCACGAACTGTGGATCGGACTTCAGGTAATAGTCCCGGTTGGGCATAGTGAGCCCGGCCTGCGAGACGCCCGGTATATAGGCCGTCGCATTCTTGGCGTCCTGGCTGACATACAACCCGATGGGACTGGGAACTGCCTTGGCTGTGCTGTCGGCGAAGTACCGGACGAGGTCGGCGGGAGTGGTGAGCGCGTCGATGCGGTCCAGTGACTCCTTCAGCGGGGTGGCCCCGAGCGCCTCGAGGCGTGCGGTGTCCATGAAACTCGCGTAGAAGTCACTGATCTGCTGATCTGCGGAGCCGGCTGCGGCGCCGCGGGCCGCGCTGTCCTCGATGATCGCTCGCAGCTGCTGTCGAGACTGGTCGGCCAGCATGTCGAATCCGCCGTACCGGGACCGGTCGGCCGGGATCTCGGTGGTGCGCAGCCACTCGCCGTTCGCGAACCGGAACAGGTCGTCCTGCGCGCGCACCTGGCGGTCGTATCCGGGTAGCAACAGTCCTGATCCCGGTGGCGGTGGTGTGCTTGCGCAGGCGGCTACCACCCACACCAATGTCACCAGCACACCAACCAGCAGCCGAGATCGGTACACAGCACCCCCAAGGAGAGAAAATCGACCATAGAACGAGCCGGGTGAGAACTACATGACGTAACGGTGCACCGGCGTGGCGGCACTGGTCTGCGCTGGAGGGTGAATCATGCGGAGCCCGGACCCGAAGGTGACGATCGTCTCGGGCGACCCCGTAACCACGGTTCGTGAGCTCAAGGCCGAGGTGGGTGGCTGGGCATCCACCTGGCCGGCGGTTTCTGGTCACTCCAAGGCGACGGGGAGCGTGGTGAGGCTGTGCATGAGCACCCCGGGCCGCCAGGTCAGCTCCTCGCGCGCTGCGGCCAGACGCAGCCTGGGGAAGCGGGCTAGGAGGCTGCCCAGTGCGATGCGGCCCTCCAGCCGGGCCAGCGGTGCGCCCAGGCAGTGGTGGATGCCGTGGCCGAAGGCCAGGTGCGGATTGTCCGTGTGAGTGATATCCAGCATGCCAGGCGCCGCGATGCACGCCGAGTCGCGATGGCGGCAAGCAGGCCGGGGACGACGAACTCGCCCGCTGCGATGGTGACACCACCGATGTCGATCGGCTCAGTGGTCAGGCGCAAGGTCGCCACCTGCAGCGGGCCGTCAAAGCGCAGCAGCTCCTCGATTGCGGCCGGTAGCCGCTCCGTTGGGTCTGCAGTAGCGCTAGCTGCTCGGGATGGGTGAGCAGGGCGAGCACTCCATTGCCGATCAAGTTCACCGTGGTCTCGTGGCCGGCGACGAGCAGCAGGAACGCCATCGAGGTGAGCTCGTCCTCCGATAGCTGGTCTGCCCCGTTCCGGACCGTGACCAGCGCGGAGAGCAGGTCATTGGCGGGGTCGAGGCGTTTGATCTCGATCAGCTCACGCAGGAAGTTCACCATTGCGGTGCTCGCCGCGATGAACACCTCCGGGCCGGCCAGCACCCCGGTGACCATGATGGAAGACCAGTCGTGGAACTCCGTGCGGTGCTGCGGCGGTACACCGAGCAACTCGCAGATCACGGTGATCGGCAGCGGGTAGGCGAACGCGTCGAGCAGGTCGACCTGCGCCGCGCCGGCCATCGCGTCGAGCAGCTCGCCGATGATCTGTTGTATGCGCGGCGCGAGTTGCTCGACGCGGCGGCGGGTGAACGCCCCGGTGACCAGCCGGCGCAGCCGGGTGTGATCCGGCGCGTTGCTGTTGAGCATGTGGCTGGTCATCGCGGTGAGCACGCCGGGTGACACCAGGCCACGGCCGATGTTGGCCAGTGTCTTCTCACTCTTGACCACCCGCGGGTCGTGCAGTGCCTGGCGAACTTCGTCGTAGCCGGTGACCAACCAGGCCGGCTCACCGGTGGGAAGGACGATCCGGTGCACCGGACCCGCGGCGGCCGGCGCGGCGTAAACGGCGTGGCGCTCGCCCGGGCCGGTGGCGGTGAACGGGTCCTTTGCGTCGAGAGAAACAATTGTGGTCATCGGAGCACCAATCCCTCGCAGGCGAGCAGCGCCAGTGGGGCGCTCGGGACAGCGTGCTGTCGTCCGGCGGCGGCGTTCATCGGAACGCCCGCACAACGCCGGCGGTGCCGTCGACGGTGACGATCTGCCCGTCGGTCAGCCGCGAGGTGCCCTCACCGGTGGCCACGACGGCCGGCAAGCGGTACTCACGGGCGATGATCGCCGGGTGGGACAACATGCCGCCGGTGTCGGTGACCAGCGCGCCGATGCTCGGGAAGAGCACGGACCACACCGGGGAGGTCACCGGGCAGACCAGCACGTCGCCTGGCCGGATCCGATGGAACTCTCCTTCGGAGCGGATGATTCGCGCCGGGCCGGTGTAGCTACCAGCGCAGGCTGGAACTCCGCAGAGCTGGGCCGCGTCCGCTCCCGCGGCATCGGACTGGCCATGGTCAGTGTCGGTGGCGTGCGGTCCGAGGATCTGCTCGACGTTCCACAGGAAGGCTTCGTTGGCCAGCCGGGCCTGTGCGGGCAGTGCCCTCAACGGCGGCGGTGGCCCGGGTGGGCGGCCGTACGACGCGGGACCGGGGTGGGACAGCGCCCACGCTCGTTCGCCCGCTCTTCTGGTTGCCAGGGCGTGGCAATCGATGCCATCCCGCAGCGCTGCTCGCAGCTGATCAGGCGATAGGCAAAAGGCGTCGTCGCTGCTGGCGAGCAGTCCCCGGGCAGCCAGGCGTCGCCCGACCTCCCGCGCGGCTCGCCGGGCGAGGGCGAAGGGGGCGCTGGTGGTGAAGAACTCGTTGTCCTCGCGCACCGGATAGGCGATCAGCGCGCGGTCCAGCGCTCGATCGAACCGGGCGCGCTGTGCTGAGCTTTGTGCGCCGAGCAGACGCTCCGCCTCGGCTCGGGTCGCCGCCCGCCGGGCACGAAGCGTTTCCTCGGCGGCGTCAGGGTCGAAGCGGGTGACGAGCTGGTCGCGGATCAGCGCGAGCACCAGGTCGGGCTGCTCGTCGAGGCACGGTTCGGCGATTTCGTAGCGCAGTGCCCGGCAGCCGTACTCCCGCTGGTAGGCCTCGAAAGCCGCGGCAAAGCGCTCGTCGGCGGCGAGCACTGCCTGCGCTGGGACGCCGTCTTCGATCAGCTGGCGCAGCGCTGGGCACTGTCTGGCGAGCGCGGCCACTGCGGCCAGCGCGCGGGCCGGCGCGGTGGACATCTGTGAGGTTCCGGCGAGCAGGTTGAGGGTCTTCGCTTCGTCCCAGCCGAGCAGGTCCCGGCACGTGAAGGCCAGCTCGCCGAGCACCATCGCGATGGCCCCATGGAGCCGGAAGTGGATGAGCTGGCCGTGTTCGGTCAGCGTCAACACTTCGCGCAGGTGCTCGTCGAGTTCGGTGTCGTCCAGGCCGTCGAGGTCAACGTCGCGCAACGCGACGACCTGAGCAGCCAGATCGGGCTGCCACTCCTGCACCCAGCAGCGGATCAGCGCACCCGGAACGTCGCAGCGGATCGCCGCCACGCTGCTGCGGATTCGTCGGCGCAGCGAAGGCACGGGCCGGAAAGCGAGCGGGGCGGTCCAGCTCGGCAGCGGAGGGGGCTCTTTGCCGCCCAGCGGAACAATCCTCAGATACTCCCAACCGCCAATATTACGCATTTCGACGGTCTCGAAGAGCAGTCCCAGCTCGGTGCACATCTGCCGGATCCCACGATTACGGGCCTCGAACACCGCGTGGGTGAAGGCCGTCCACGGCAGCGGCGCGTGGCTGGCTTCCCGGACCCAGTACCCCTCCGGTGGCTCCACCGGCAGCGGGATGAGCGGAACCGGCTCGCCGGCAAGCGTGGTCACTGGACGGGCTTGCAGCAGGACCAGCGTGCCGTTACCGGATAGCGCCCACTCCACGTCCTGCGGGACTCCCAGCAGGTCCTCGGTGCGCCGGGCCAGGGCGGCGATGGCGCATGCCGTGGCGGCATCGATGGTCGGCGTCCCGCCCGGGGCAGTGGGCAGTCGGCGGGCTTCGGCGCGGACCTCCCAGCGGTCGGGGGTGACGGCGCCGGACACCAACTGCTCCCCGAGCCCGCGCACGGCGTCGATGACGACCACGCCTCGGTCCCCGGTTACCGGGTCGGCGGTGAAGGCCACCCCGGCGGCGACAGCCGCAACCATCGGCTGCACGAGCACCGCCAGGCCGGGCGCGGCGACTTCACCGGTGTATGCGATCACTTCCGGTGCCCGCGCGGATGTCCAGCAGCGCAACACTGCCTCGCGCAGGCTTTTCTCGCCGCGCACGTTCAGCACGGTGGTGTAAAGCCCGGCGTAGGAGGCATGCGGGAGGTCCTCGGCGATACTGGACGAACGCACCGCCACCGGGACGTCGCCCCAACCGCGGACCGTGTCGGCCAGCGCGAGGACCAGGTCGTCGGGCAGGTCACCGGCGCCAACGCCGCTGATGACACCCATTGGGACGACGACCCCGTCCGGCACCGGCAACCCAGCGCTGAGCAGCGCGGCAAGGGTGGCGGCCTTGTGCCCGATCTCAGCCGGGTCGGTCGCCTGCGCTAATGGGATGAGCGCGGGTTTCACCGTGGTCGAGTCACTCAGTTGAGAGATCATGGTTCAACTGCTCCGGCGTTGGCTGGCCGCCCAGTCTCCACGCCGGCATCGGCCGCGCCCAATCGCTCTTGTTCCTCCCGCAGCGCGCCGGCCTGGTCGGGGAGCATGCCGTCAATACCAGCTTCTCCCCGGGTCGCCATCAGGTAGGTGACCTGCTGGCGCTGCGCGGACCAACGCGCCACCGCGGACGCCACCCCGTATTCCAAGTCATCCAGATGAGTGGCGACGCAGAGGGTGCGTTCCCAATCTTCCGGCAATCGGGTTATCGCACCCACGTTCAAGGCAGTAGGGGGGATCATGGCACTTGGCTCCTTGGTCGAGGGCCATTCATTGGTCCACGAATCCGAACAGCTGCGTGGAACAAGAGGCGGATCCGCCTCGGCGAAATACCGCGAATACACCGCTATTTCGAGGATGGGGGGCGTCCGGCTGCCGGGTCATCACGCCGTCCGCAGGCCGCGACCATGGCCATGCTCGGGAACCAGCGGCCCGGCTCACCGAGTTGGCGGTCCCATTCGTCGAACTGCTGTGGGCTGATGCCCTCGGCTATGACGAGGTCACGGGCCTGGGCAGCGCTGAGCCGCCAGAACTGGGAATGCACCGAGCCGCCCTCAAATAGTGGGGCCTCGCAGTCGGCCCAGACGTCGCAGAATCCACGGCGGTGCAGCTCGGTTGGTAGGCGCCGGGCCCAGTCTTTGGCCATGCCCGCGCGTACGGCACTGTCGAAGACCGCCTCGAATACCTCGGCGTGCAGGCGGGACTCGGCCGCCGGCACTGGGAAGTGGTCGGCATCCTCGACCAGCAGCATGCCGCCGGGACGTACCGCGGCGACCAGCGCGTCCAAAATCTGCTCGCGCTGGGGAACATGCATCAGCAAGGCCCGGGCGTGCACCAGGTCGAAGGTGTTGCGGGGAAGCTCGTCGGTACGCAGGTCCATGCGCGCCACGTCGAGGTTCGGCTCATCGAGGTGATCGAGAAAGCGGGTATCGAGATCGACGGCGAGCACCCGCCCGGTCGGCCCGACCCGGGAACAAAGCCAGCGGGCGACCGATCCGGCCCCGGCGCCTGCCTCCAGGCAGCGCCAGCCGGATTGCACGCCGAGAGACTGCAGCCGGCGGAGCGTGCCCGCGTCGAAGCACTGCTCGAGCAAGGTGAGGCGGCGGCGGGCATGTTCCCAGGCGTTGTCGAAAACGTAATAGTCCTGTGCTTGCAGCTCACTGGTGACAGTCATGTCTGCAAGCCTGCTGCGCTACGTAGCCCGCCGGGCATCCGTCGGCTTACGTATTCGGTCGGCCGACTCGCGTATCCGGGGGCAGCTTCTCCAGCACGTAGCGGGTCAGTGCGGCCCGCGACCGGAGCTCGAGGCGGCCGTACATGTTTTGCAGGTGTGTGGTGACGGTGCGCGGGCTGAGGTACAGCCGTTGGGCGATCTCGGGGTTGGATAGGCCGGCGGCGACGAGGCGGGCCACCTGCTCCTCGCGGGGGCTCAGCGAGCCGGCGCGCCGTTGCCGGGGCGGCGCGGGCGGGCGTTGTCCGAGGCGCCGCAGCAGCCGTCGGGCCCGGTCGATCTGCGGCTGCGCGCCGAGCCGCTCCAGCACTTGCAGGCTCTCACCGACTGCATCGACCTGGCTTGCGGCCAGTTCGGCGAGGTCGAGCCGGGCCACTGCCGCTTCGTAGACGAAGCCGAGCGCCGCCAAATCGTCGGCAGCGCGGCGCAGCAGCGTCTCGTTGCGGTCCAAGCGACCCTGCACCCACGCGGCCAGCGCACCGGGGTAGGGCGCACCGGGCCCCATGGCCGACAGGGTGGCGGCGGTTGCCGACGCCGCCTGCGGATCCCCGGCCGCGATTTGCGCCTCGGCCAAAGTCAGTAGGGTCAGGCCTGGCAGGGTGGTGTATCGGCGCACACTGTCGGCTGCCATTTCGGCTGCCGCTGTGGCATCGCCGTGTGCCAGCGCCACTGACGCCTCCACCGCCTCAACGGGTCCCAGGACGTGGCGGTCGACCAGCGATCGGTGTCCCATCACCGTGCGTGCCTGTGCAGCGTCGGCGAGCGCGTCGTCCAGCCGTCCCTGACGTAGCAGCACCAATCCCCGCACGGCCATGGCTAGCGCAGTGCCGCGCGGCAGTCCGATCCGCTCGGCAAGATCAACAGATTCGCAGCAGCGCTGAAGCGCTCCTTCCCACTCCCCCGCGAAGAAGGCGGCGAGGCCAAGACCTAACCGCGGGCTCACCTCAAGTGAGGGCACCCCAGCGCGGCGTGCCAGCCGCAGCGCATCCTCAGCCATCGAGCGCATGGCCGGCAGATCGCCCCAGCCCAGCTCGAGGATGCAACCCGGGCGCCGCACCAGTGCCCCTAGCGCGTCTCCGAGCTTCGCCACGAGGATCAACAACTCCGACAGGTGCGCCCGGCTCTCGACGTACCGACCGGCGATGAGGGCCAGGTGGCATCGACCGACCAGAACCCACGTCCGAGCTTGAAGCGATTCCCTCAGGTCCCCGAGTCGCTCGACTTCGTCGATCGCGGTATCGACCTCCGCGGAACTACCCGACCGATAGGCCAAATGCAGTCGCGTCAACGCCAGCGACAGGTGCGGGGGAGCGGGCTTTACGTCGGCCAGCTCGACCGCAGCCTCGCTCAGATGGTGGAGACTTTTCTCGGAACGGCCGGCCTCCAATTCCAGGACCGCGGCTCGGTTTAGCCGCTCGGCCCGGTCGATGCCGTCGGCTTGCTGCGCCGCCGCCGTGCACCACGCTGACACGGCCTCCTCCTGATGGCCCGCCAGCTCGTAAGCCTCCGCGAGACGGTCAAGCAGGCCAGGCATCAAGTCTCGGCGCGCCAAGGCCTCGGCCAGGTCGAGTGCGGCGCGGATATCGGCCAGTGCCTCGTCGCCGGCCCTGCGTGCCAGCGCCTGGTCGGCCGCGCTGAGTAGGACGTCGAGCGCCTGCCGGGGGTCGATTTCGTTGCCAGCTCTGCGCACGTGCTGGGCGAGCAGGCCCTGCTGCTGTGGTGCGTATTCCTGCACCGCCCGCGCGACCTCGGCGTGTCGACGGCGGCGCACCATCAGCGGCAGCAGCTCGTAGGCCACCTCGCGGAGCAGGGCATGTGCCGCGCGGTAGCAGATCCGACCGTCGATGACCTCCTCCAGGACATGACCCGCCGCCCGCAGATCTGTGAGGCCGCACAGCAGGCGCTCATCGGGCATAAGCCGCGTAAGTAGGGCGTGGTCGACCTGAACACCGCACACCGCGAGCAGGTCGAGCACCTCGCGGGCCTCGTTGGGCAATCCTTGCACCTGCGACTGCAGCAGCGCGCTCACGGCCGCGGGTACCGCCTCGGGACGCTGCGGAGCCAGCGCCCACCGCCCGTCGAACCGGTACAGCGCTCCGTTGTCGGCGAACGATCCGACCAGCGCGCCGACGAACAAGGGCACGCCACCTGACCGTGCCGTGAGCACGTCCAGCAGCTCAGCGGGCGCTTGCCCCCCGAGCAGGTTCTGGGCCAGCAACCGAACCGCCTGATCGGTCAAGCCCACAAGCTCCAGCTCCGTGAGCGACCCGCCACGTCGGAGCGCGGCGAGCAGGTCATGCAGGGCGGCGTTGGCCTCGTCCTGCCGGTGGGTGAGCAGCACCAGAAGCGGTCGGCTGCCCAGGCCACGGATCAGATAGTGCAGCAGGGCAAGCGAACCCCGGTCAGCCCAATGCACGTCGTCGAGCAGCAGCGCCAGCGGCTGACGGGCCGACGCCCGCTCCAGCAAGCGACACACCGACTCGAACAGGCGGGTGCGTTCCAGCCCCGAATCCCCCAGCTCTGGGCCCGGTGGCAACGACAGGTCACCAAAGAGCCGACCAAGGTCCAGCAAGCCCTCCACCAGCGCCGGCCTACCCGGCGTCGCTGCCTGGCGGACCAACGGGCGTAGCGCCTCAACCAGCGGTGCGTAACTCAGATCTTGCTGCAGCGCACCACTCACACCGACCAACGGCAGAAAACCGCGACCACGCGCCACCGCCAAGCACTCCTGGGCAAGCCGCGACTTGCCGACCCCCGCCAGCCCGGACAGGGCAACGACTTGGGCATGGCCTCCTAGCGCCCGCGTGACAACTGTTTGCAGCACGCGCAGCTCGGCGTCCCTGCCGACAAGAGGGTCCGTCGTGGCCGCGACTGTGCTCATCGCCTGCGCCACCTCCCGACGCCGACCCGCCCCCGCACCGCTATCACTGTGCGGATACGTCTATCCGAAGCCGCGAATACGTAGGTCAACCGATGTTACTGGCGATACGTACCCGCCGACACTGAATTAGCCCACGCACAGGAGCTCGACGGCTGGAGACGCCATGATTACCACGACCACGATCGCGCCCTTCATCCCCGGCACATGGACGATCGATCCGGTGCACTCGGAGGTCTCCTTCACCGTCCGGCACCTGATGGTGGGCAAGGTGCGAGGCCGGTTCGCGGCGTTTTCAGGCATCATCGTCACGGGTTCGGGCCCGCTGCACTCGCAGGTGAGCGCCGAGATCGACCTGGCGTCGATCGACACCGGCAACGAGCAGCGCGATGCGCACCTGCGCTCGGCTGAGTTCCTGGACGTCGAGATCCACCCGAGGATGTCCTTCCGCTCCACCGGCGTCCGCCCACAGCGCCACGGCTACCTCGCGCTCGGTGAGCTCATCCTGCACGGAGTGACTAGGCCGGTTGAGCTGCAGCTTGAGGTCAACGGGTTTGTCGCCGATCCCTGGGGCGGCACCCGCGCCGGCTTCTCGGCAACAGGGGAGATCGACCGGCGGAACTTCGGCCTCGACACCACCACGCCGCTGGCTGGCGGGATGCTCCTCAGCTATGAGGTGCAGATCGCCCTGGAGATCGAGGCGGTACTCACCCAGACCGCTCCCGCGTGACGGACAGCTGGTGCCAGAAAGAAATCATGGCGATTCACCACGATCGGTCGCGGAGCCCGCCGCGCGCTGGCTCGAAACTCACGGTGGCCGCGGCCCCTTCGGGTTCGGTGTCGCCGGCACCGCCGCTTGCTGTTGCCAGCGACGTCGCGACTGTCCTCGCTGTCGAGATCCTGCACGGAAACGTGTCGGACTTGGATCCGTTCGCCCACGAGCACAAGCCGCACCCGGTCAGCTCTCCAGCGCTGCGACCATCCGGGACTGCTCGCCGGATCAGCACTGCGATGGACTACCGCACCATTGCCGCGATCGCCGAGCAGCTCAAGGCGGTCACGCACCTCGTGCGCGCTGGTCCCCGTAACCGCATTCAGCGGGCTCAGCGTTCCAACAGCAGGGCAGATTACCCCGCTCAGCCCGCTGAATGCGGGAGGTCTGCCGGACGATCTTCGCCCGCTCGGGGATCCTTGCCGAACCACACAGGAGCGAGGATCGAACTAACTCGGTCATCAAAACCGGCTGCTGAGTCAAGCAGGTGGCTCACTTTCCACATGCGTCTATTCGGGTGACGAAGTGAACCGTCCAGGGGGGATTATGGCTGCGCCCATCGATCAAAATAGGTTGGAGTATCCGTTCGTTCACACTG
>JALZDU010000184.1 GCA_030862405.1 Actinomycetota bacterium
GTGCTGCTCTCGCTCGTCGGCGAGGACATAGGATCCTCTACCGCGACGTCCCCGAGTGAGGCCGGCTGATAGCTCTTGCCCATGAACTCACTATTTCTCTGTAAATCGACCTAGGCAGCATTCTGAAGACATCGTCTACTCACCGCGGCCAAGTTGGGTCTGGTTCACGGTCGTATCTGCCTCCGGCGCAAGTCCTAATAAGTGCTTGCCCGGTATCCGAATGACGGCCTCTGGGATTCAAGCTGGTTCACTTGAGCCATGGAACTTTCCGTGGCCACTCAGGGTGCGCGCATATCTTCCTGGAGCCAGTCTCGGTTGAGCACGCCGAGCTGCGGCCTCTCTTCTCTCACCGCGCGACACAACCTTCCCAGGCCGGGAGTACGATGTTGTGGACGCAGACTGCTGTGGAGAGGGACCGGCAACCCTGGAGGTGAAGTGCACCGTGGTAGCGAGTCCTTCAATTGACTCATCGCTCCAAGAGAAGCGGGCCGTGTTCATCGGGAGCTCTTCCGAGGCAATTTCAGTCGTTAATCGGCTCGTGGGACTGCTTGATTCCGACTTTGACGTCCACCCGTGGAACCAGATTTTTTCCCCTGGCGAATACACGTTGACCACCCTCCTCCAGGAGGTGGAACAAGTCGACGCCGCGATCTTCGTCTTTGCTAGGGATGACGAGGTGAAAATTCGCGGAGAGCCCGGTTACTCGGCCCGCGGCAATGTCCTTCTCGAATACGGGATCTTTGTGGCTCGCCTCGGCAGGGAACGAGTACTTATCCTTGAAGAGGAGGGCGTTGATCTCCCCTCGGACGTCTTTGGCATCACAACGAAATCCTTTCCGCCTGAAAGGGGGCCGGGACGAAATGCCGCCCTCGAGCTCTTCGTGCAAGAGGTGGTTACACCAAAATGGCGTGACCTTCCTTTGCGGTCCTCAAGCAGTGATGGGATCACAGACCTAGGACTCGGATACGCGGCCACCATTCGGCGGGAACGTCAAAAGCTCGATGGAATCGTGCGCACTCTCCACGATTTCGCAAATGCGCGCAAGCCAATCAATCGAATCCCAATCCAGTTTGGGTCTACGTCGGCAGCCATATCCACGTACGCTGAAGCACTCGGTCGCGTAGAACGAAGGTTCTGGACTACGACCTTTTTGTCGTCTGGTTTCTGGACAGGTCCTCAGGGGCAGGTTCTTGCTGCTAATGAGGAGATGTTGAAGCGAATCAAGAAGAGTGAAGGCCAAGCGCGACGTCTGTTTCTTCTGGATCAACCATCCAACCTCGTTGTGCAGGCTTATAGAGATCACCGCATCCTGCAACGACAGCTCCAGAAATATGAGGAGCTAGAGCGGCTTCAGGATCAACATGAACATCTGAAGAGCAATATGAAGGCTCTGCTAGAGCAGGGTTTTGAAGTGAGGGTTGTCTTCGATAACACCAAGGTGTACCGCAGGTTGCCCAATGGCATGCTGTCCGATCCTAAAGATTCAGAGTTGGGGATCTACGACGACTTCCGGATCGACGTTTTTGAAGGAGGTCAACACGGTGTCATACATGCTGTCAATAGCTATTCCCCCCTCTTCCAGTACTTCCCGACGTATCTGAAGATGGCCATCGGCTATTTTGAGGAGCTGTGGGAAAAGGCTGAGCCGATGGCGACGTTCATCGAAGACCTGCAGGACGCTGTCGACTTCGCCAAATCGAAGATTGACTATGAGTCAAACTGGCTCGCCATCTACGAATATGCTCTTGCCCAAGAAGACGAGAGGATGAAGACTATAGAGCTCTCACGGGTAGAGGAAGTCCTGCGCGAGGAGGCGAAGGCGCGGGATCTCTCTATAATGCGGTACCTAGATGTGGGCACGTGTACTGGTCGTTACCCAATTGAGTTACGTACATGGTTGGCGCCGACTGGGAAAATCCTCGGTGTGGACGAGGATTATGACTGCGTGCGGTTCGCGCAAGCTAACATTGAACGAAAGTGTCCCGACGAGAAAAGAATTGAGATTCTCCAACGAGACTTCGTTGCTCGGGAGGCAGGTATCCAGGGTGAGTTTGACCTTATCACGTGCATGCTAGGGACGCTGTCTCATTTCGGGTGGGATCGCTCGCGAACCCACGAGGACTGTATTCAGAGAGCATTGACCCGCATGGCCGCACTGTTAAGCAGCGAGGGATTACTGTTCTTGGGGACATGGTCAGACTACGCGTGCAGGAACCGCCACATGCTTGGAATCTATCGGCAGGCGGATCGAGACCGTCTTGCGGCATGGACACCCGACACGAGAGAGCTGACAGATCGGCTCAGGAGTGCTGGGTTGAGCGTAGTAGGCCAGGTGCAGCCGGAAATTAGGCTTAACCTGACGTGGTGTCGTCGTACCTAAATTAATAAACCATGCCGCCTACCTTGGCCCCTCGGCTCGGCTCAAGGAGAGAGAGGGAGCCGTCCTCCGCGGGAACACCTAAAATCAAAACCTCGGATTGGAACCCAGCGATGTTCCTGGGAGCGAAGTTTAGGACGGCGATGATGAATCGACCAACGAGCTCCTCCTTCGAGTACTCATTCTTTGCTTGGACGACAGACCACCGTTCGCCCTTCTCGGGGCCAAAATCGATTCGTACCTTGTAACTAGGGTTGCGTGCCCGCTCAAAATCCTGAACCTCGACGATTTTGCCTACTGTGAGTTGAAGGCTGAGGAAGTTGTCATAAGATGCTCTCGGTTGTTTCATGGCAGAAGGGTAGCCGAGCCGGGTGGCCAAGGACTTGCGGGCTCCGGTGGCTATCCTCGGGCCGAACATCGCACGAGGTCACCTGTTGGGATGTACTACGGTCACCTCCTCGGTTCCCTCCTGGGCCTCACTCTACTTTCGCCCTTCGAGGTCAAATTTTCTCAGCGGTCCGATGCCTCTTCGCGGCTTGCCCACCGTGGAGCCCTACGTAGGCGGACACGCGCGCCCTTATAGTCAGCCCTACAGCAGCACTCGGCTACTTCGACACCCGATGAGTCTTATGATCCCAGCTTGAGGAACGGCGAGCGCTGGTTTCATTTGGAAGGGTCGAAGCCCCACTTTAAGCAGGTGTCTCGCCCCGTGACGGCCGCTGAATCCTCAAGGTGGCCGTGGTGTTTTTCACCACGGCGCTGGACCCGGACCGCTCAGGTGAGCGATCCATCGACGGGCGTCGCGCTGACTTAGGGGTCCAGCTCATCTGCCGCAGACAAGCTGGGCCGGCGAGAAGATCGACGTGGATGCTCGGACGATTAGTTGATCTACCTCTTTGCCTGTCGGAAACCGCAGAGTTTACCGGGGAACGACTTGGTGTGAAGGGGTGTCAGGTTCACTTCGCATCCGCTTTGACCAGGGCCGGATGGTACGCCGGGGTGACGGCGGGCGTTTGAACCGTAACCCTTGGGTCTGGGTTCGACCCCCAGGCGGCCCGCTCTTTCCGCTGGTAGGCGCTCTCCGTGTCCAGCCAACACAAGATCTCGAGACGCTTTGGGTCACTTTTGCGCAGCGGGCTTGTCGCAACCCAGTAACTTCTGCAGCACCTCGGCGTTCTGCCGATCGGTCGGCTTCGTCCGAGATCGCACTCCCGGGTCATGCTGACCCGGGAGTGCCCGAGCTGGCCGCCTGCGGCCTGACCCTTCCTCCCGCACCGCATCGATGTCAGGCTGTATTGCACGCCCGTCACGGCGGAAGGAGCCATCGATGTCATCCCTCCCGCCCGACCTGGCTGATCCCGTCGAGCAACTCCAAACGAAGCTCGTGGAGATCAACGGCTCCGAACAGACCTGCCTGACCAACATCGTGGCCAGCGCATCACAAGGCAAGAGCCTCCCGGAAGTCCAGGCGGTCATGGCTAGATGTCGGCAGGCGTCTGCCGCCGCCGCTGCAGCAGCGATCGACAAGTTCCTTCACGAGTGTTCCGAAATCGGCACGCATGCCAACTCGTTCGCCACGGAGGCAATCGTTGCTGCTACCGCCAAAAATGTTTCCGGCTTCTGGGCCAAGTCGCAGAGCTCCGCTGCCGCCTTCGCGTCTGAGGCAGCAGCCGTGCTCTCGGACCAAGGACCCGACAAGACTATCCAGGCGATCAAGGACATCTACGGCGACCGAGCATCGTCGATCAAACGCTACTTCGCGCAACTCACCACCTGAGGAGGCCGGATGCCTGCACCCGAAGCCAGCGGCCGTCCGTCAGTCAGATTCTTGCACACCGAAGCCTGATTTACGCCTCCAGCCAGCGGGCTTGTTCGTGCTCACCCAAGTTCGCCTGAGGCGGTAATGAGGCTGGGGTGAACGCCCCGGGGCTTTGTTGTCTGGTCGTTCACCGCCTCCTGTCGAGGAAGGACGACGACAATGCACGACCATCGCAAGCTGGGCCGTGAACTTGATCTATTTCCCTCTGACCCGTTGATCGGGCTGGGTTGCCGTAATGGCTGCCGGCCGGCGCGGCCATTCGCCACGCGATTGAGCAGTACGTCCGCGAGGCCCGCGGCTCGCCGGCTACCAGCACGTTTATTCGCCGGTGCTGGCCAAGCGGGAGCTCTTCGAGCTCTCCGGGCACTGGGCGCACTACCGCGAGGACATGTTCCCGCCGATGCGAGTGGGCGGTGACGACCTGGTGCTGCGGCCGAGCCTGTGCCCTAACCGTGCGCTGATCTATCGGTCCCGACGGCACAGCTATCGTGAGTTGCCCGTGCGCATCGCCGAGCTGGGTGCGATGTTTCGGTCCGAGGCATCCGGAGTGCTGGGGGGCTTGACCCGGGTGCGGTCGATCCAGCTTAACGACGGGCATATCTTCTGCCGTTCCGACCAGGTGGCCGACGAAATCGCGGCGGTACTGGACATGATCGACCAGACCTACACCGACCTCGGGATTCGCGCACACCGCTACCGGTTATCTCTGCGCGGCGACAGCGACAAGCACGTCGACGATCCGGCGATGTGGGACCTCGGCGAGCAAGCCCTTGCCCGCGTCTCACCTCCCATGGCCTCGTCTACGACGCTGAGGCCGGAGAAGGAGCGTTCTACGGACCGAAGATCGATGTACAGATCATCGACCCGGTCGGGCGGGAATCGACCCTATCCACAGTCCAGCTCGACTTCTATCAGCCCGCCCAGTTTGATCTGCGCTACATCGCAGCCGATCAGAGCCCACAACGACCGGTCATGGTCCGCCGCAGCGTCCTCGGCAGCCTCGAACGCCTCATCGCCCACCTCACCGAAGTCCACGCCGGAGCATTCCCGGCATGGATGGCCCCCGTTCAGGTCGCCGTCCTCCCGGTCGCCGATGAGCAGATACCCGCAGCTGACGCACTGACCCACCGCATGGTCCTCGACGGCCTTCGCGCCGAGCTCTCCCCGCCCGACCGGGGCACTCTCAGCGCCCGTATCCGCCACCACCGCCTCGTCCCCTACCTCGCCATCCTGGGTGCACAGGAGGCAGCAGATGACACGGTGTCACTACGCCTGCGGGATGGACTCGTCTCGACCCGCTGCCCACCACTCGGGCGCTGAACCGGATCAGTGACGGCATCGAAGCGCGAAGCCGCGAGCTCCCACCTCCGGCACGCCAAGCTGGACGGCTGGGGAGATAAGCCGGGTCCTCGAGTGATCGAGCAGGACATCCCCTATCTTGGCCAACTCGAAGTATGAGTTGTCGTGTGTGAGGAGCATCGCACTGAGGTGGGACCTAACGTTCGCTTTAGGCATAGTTAAGGAGCGCCAGTGAAGATAAGGGATATTCTGATTGCCGTGGGTATCATTGCGGTTGCATTGGCGTTAACGCCCCGTTCCGAGACGGCTGAGCCGCACGATACCGGACCTCACAGCGTAGCCACGCCACGGACGCCTTACCCTTGTGAATCTGACCACTCAGTCCAGTGCACTCGGGAGCAGTACCAGCAGATAGCTGAGGAAGATTGCGCGAAGTATCGAGCACAAGGTGGAGACTGCAAAATAGTCACCGATGGCCGGCCACCGCACGCGGTGCGAATTCCGTCCGATAGCGAACGCGCCGAAATGCGTCGAAAAATCGATGAGGGTGCCGAGCGCCTATGCGACAATCTTGCTAACGCCGGATATGAATGTGATGCTGATAGCAACTGATCCATCACGAACTGCCCGCGAATTATCGATGCTGCCGTGGGCGATCCGCAGTCTGGTCGCGGCGCGATCCAGCGCGGCCTGAGCTACCTCGAGCTGCTTGCCTGCAGACGCCTCGCACGGCGGCCTCGGTGTTGAGCACGCCGAAGCGATGCCAATCCAGCACGGACAGTGCACACACTTCATCGCGCTCGTCAACGCATCCTCAGCGTCCACCGCGATCTCTCCCCACCGATACCCAGGGGAGCTACCCAGGGGCAGAACCGCGATGAGGAGGTAGCCCCAAGGCTACTACGGCGTGTCCGCAGATCTTCAAGGTCGACCTTAACTCTCGGGTTTCCGAACTCAACAGCAGCGCTGTCCCGGGTCGATCGAGCAGCCCTGCTGTTGAGCTCGAGGGGCCGAGAGCACTCAGGTTTCGGCAGCCCGACGGTGACGTTCACCGCTCCTCGTGCGGCCGATGTGCAGGCTTCGGTGCCGCCAAGCGGCGGTGTTCTGCGCGGGCGCACGCCTGTACGAATTTCTGCGTGGGCGACCTGTCCCGGGAAATTCGAGCGCTGGCCCGGGACGTGGCCGTGCTCCGGGCGGAGCTTGAGCAGTACCGCACGGAGCTAACTGAGGTGCTCGA